>JAKQEZ010000596.1 GCA_029558435.1 Bacteroidota bacterium | reverse complement strand
TCTGCCTAATTTGTCAATGATTTTAATTTCTCTTTCGTTACGGATTAAGTAAATGTTTGTGAATTTTTCCTTTAGTCCTTCAAAGCGTCTTTGAAACAATTCAACAAATTTTTTCTCTTCGCTTGTTCCATAGTTAGCATTGTAAACATACCAAGGTTCGTTTGCTACCAGTGCTTCTTGTCCGTCTGCTCTTTCACTGTCTTTGTAAACTTTAATTTCCTTGTCTTTGAAAACCTTGTGAACGTATTCTTTGATATAGTCCGAACCTTCAAATTCTGTCAAGTTTGATTTTATTTCAATTTCAATACTTTGCAATAGTCCTTGTATAGCTAATAAAAAGTCGTGGTTTGAAATGTCTGCAAGTCTTGTTTTTGAAGCATTAAAAGTGATTTCTAAACCACCCAAATAGTCTTTGCTGTCAATAAAGTTTGAAAGTGATTCTACGTTTGGGAAAATCCTTTCTAAACTGTCAAAGTAGAAATATGGATTTTGAGCTAATGCAAAACGAATGATGTGTTTTGGAATAGCTGAAACTTTAATGTCTTTGCTTTCTGTCTTTTCGGTTGTAGTTTCTTCTTCTTTACTAAATGCACTTGAAATTCTGCCTGAACCCGATGAAAGTGTGAAAGCAAAATTTCGTTTTGAAACTCCTAAGTCCGCAAACGATTTTACATTGTTGTAGCTTTTCTCAACTTTCTTGTTGTAAACAACTTTACCAGTCTTGTAAAATTCAGTTTCTTTAAAGTCAAGTTTTAAAGTAAGTTGCTTTGTTACTAATTTATCTTCGTCCTCATAAATGCCTGATTCTACAAGTGCTTTCTTTAGTTCTGAAATGTATCTGCTGTCTTCTTTTGTATGGTAATAAAGTTCTTCAAGTATTTTTAAATCATTAGCTTGGTCATCATCATACTTTCTTGTGTATTTGTCTTGTCCTTCTTCTAATGCAAACGGAAAATATCTTGCACCTCTGCCTATTAATTGGGCTTCTGCAAGTGTTGTTGCTCCAACGGTTGTATTTGTTCCTCCTGTATTTTGCCCTTCATATAAACGAACAATATCAAACAAATTTAAAACGTCCCAACCTTCATTTAATTTTTGCACAGCAAAAACTGCTCTGATTGGATTGTTTTCATCTTCCAACGTATTTAACAACAACTGATTTTTTTCTGCCTCTTCATCATTATTTGCACTTATGCAATTTTCAAATCGGAAATTCGATTTAATTCTCTTTGCAATTTCTGATGCGGAAATATTCTTTTTGTCGAAGAATGTAAATGCTTTTTGAATTATTGAAACAGTTGCAGTATTGCGAATTTGTTCAATTGTTTGAGCAGACAATAAATCAATAAGATTGTGAAAATTAACCTTGTTTTGTTCTGATTCTTTGATTGTCTTTTTTGCCTTAAAAAGAATTACAGGCTTTAAGTTTATGTTGTTGACTGTTGCCAACTCTTGACGATACAAATTTAGAATCAATGCTTGTATGATGCGTTCTTGTTCGTCATACAAAGACCTTAC
>JAKQEZ010000593.1 GCA_029558435.1 Bacteroidota bacterium | reverse complement strand
AAAGAAATTTTTGGAGGTTTAAATCCTGCCAAAAAACCGGGAAGTTCAACTTTTGACAACAAATACAAGTACAATGAGATGCTTGTTGAAAAAAACATTGTGGTTTATTCTACTTGCGAACATCATTTATTACCAATTGTTGGTCGTGCTCACGTAGCTTATATCTCTAATGGCACGGTTGTAGGTTTATCTAAAATGAACCGTATCGTGGATTATTATGCCAAAAGACCGCAAGTTCAAGAGCGTTTGAATATTCAAATTGTACAAGAATTACAAAAAGTATTAGGAACAGAAGACGTGGCTTGTGTAATTGATGCCAAACATTTATGTGTAAATTCAAGAGGTATTCGTGATATTGAAAGTAGTACTATTACTGCCGAGTTTGGAGGAAAATTCAAAGAAGAAAAAGTGAGAAGAGAGTTTTTAGATTATATTAAGTTGGATACGCAGTTTTAGGTTTGGTTATGGGTGTTGGAAGATGGAAGTTTAAACTTAAACAATAAACCATAAACAACAAACTTGAAACCTGAAACCTGAAACAAAAAACCAACAAAAGAAATCTGCTAACTGAGACTATCAACTGAAAACTGAACTAGCCCTGATAACAATGAAAAGCCCGGAACAATAAAAATTTAGTTTTTGTTGTGGTAAAAATGCGACCTAAGAAGCACTTTTTAGCACTTAGAAAAACAATTTTTTATGTGAGGACTTGTAATGGATAGCAGGAAATAGCTTCATAAAAAGTTTATTACATTATGGAATTATACAAAAATCAACAACTAAAAGTTTACAACACGCTTTCAGGAGAAAAAAAAGTCTTTACTCCTATTCATGAGGGAACTATTGGCATGTATGTTTGTGGGCCAACGGTTTACAGCAATGTACATCTTGGAAACGTGCGAACTTTTATGAGTTTTGATGTAATTTTCCGTTACTTACAACATTTAGATTATAAAGTTAGATACGTTAGAAACATTACCGATGCCGGGCATTTAACCGACGATGGTGATGTGGATAACGATCGTTTTGTAAAGCAATCGCGCTTAGAAAAATTAGAACCTATGGAAATCGTACAGAAATATACGGTTGATTTTCACAAGGTTTTGGATACTTTTAATTTTTTACCACCAACAATTGAACCTACTGCAACTGGACATATTTTAGAACAAATTGAATTAACGCAAAAGTTGATTGATTTGGGTTTTGCCTACGAGAGTAAGGGTTCGGTATATTTTGATGTGTTTGCTTACAACCAAAAAGGGATGAATTACGGGGAATTGAGCAACCGTAATATCGAAGAACTTTTTGCTAATACACGTGATTTAGACGGACAAAGCGAAAAGAAGAATCCACAAGATTTTGCGCTTTGGAAAAATGCGTCGCCAGCTCACATTATGCGATGGAATTCGCCTTGGGGTGAAGGATTTCCAGGTTGGCATTTAGAATGTACTGCGATGAGCACCAAATATTTGGGCGAAACTTTCGATATTCACGGTGGTGGAATGGACTTGAAATTTCCGCATCATGAATGTGAAGTAGCTCAAGGAAAAGCGTGTAATGGACATTCTCCTGTGAAGTATTGGATGCACACCAATATGCTAACTATGAACGGTTTACGCATGAGTAAATCGACAGGAAATTATATTCTTCCAATGGAATTGGTTACGGGTGAAAATTCGTTTTTCGAGAAGCCATTTGCACCAAATATTGTCCGTTTTTGTTTCTTACAAGCACATTACAGAAGTGTTTTAGATATTTCCAATGATGCAATGTTAGCCAGCGAAAAAGGATTCCAACGTTTGATGGATGGTATTGCGCTTTTGGACAGATTACCAAGTAGCAGCCAATCAACTTTAGACATCGAAAATTGGAGACAAAGTTGTTACAACGCCATGAATGACGATTTCAATACACCCATTTTAATTGCGAATTTATTTGAAGGTGTTCGTTTTGTTAATTTGGTTAATGATGGCAAAGAAACCTTAACGCAAGAAGCTCTAAATTTGTTAAAAGCAACGTTTCATGCTTTCGTTTTTGATGTACTAGGAATTAGAAATGAAAAAGTAGCTTCAGATTCCACAAGTAAATTAGAAGGTGTTATTAACATGTTAATCGAAATGAGAAACGAAGCTAGAGCTAATAAAAATTGGGCATTATCAGATGAAATCAGAGATCGATTGTTAGCTTTAAACATCCAATTGAAAGACGGAAAAGACGGAACAACGTTTAGTATTTAAACTCTAAATTTGTCATTCTGAACTCGTTTCAGAATCTAATATTATAGAGATGATTTTTTAGAAGCTGAAACAAGTTCAGCATGACAAAATATTGTTTTTACAACTTTTCTATGTGTAGCAAACCAAAATCCACTTATCCAAAAACTTTGAAACAATGGATTGTTTTTCCTTTGGTTTTACTTGTGCGATTTTACCAAGTAGGCATCTCACCTTTTACACCTGCTACTTGTAGATTTGAACCAACTTGCTCCACTTACACTATTCAAGCGTTACAAAAACACGGAATTTTCAAGGGAAGTTGGTTGGCAATAAAACGCATTTTTAGTTGTCATCCTTGGGGAAAAAGTGGGTATGATCCGGTTCCTTGAGGTTTTTACACAGAGATACATAGAGTTTTTTTTGATTTAGATTGTGTTGAATAGAGCT
>JAKQEZ010000554.1 GCA_029558435.1 Bacteroidota bacterium | reverse complement strand
TATTGCGGCGAGGTCCACCTCTTCCCATCCCGAACAGAGAAGTTAAGCCCGCCAGCGCTGATGGTACTGCTAGGTTACTGGTGGGAGAGTAAGTCGACGCCACTTTTTAAAAGCTCAATCAATTAGATTGGGCTTTTTTTTGATTATTCTATACTGTCTGCAAGCATTTTTTCTGAAATTATCTATGCTGTAAATAATTTTTACTAGCCTATCTTATTGATTTAAAGATAGATAGTAAAACGTTTAAAATTTCAAGAAATTAAAATAGAATTAAACTCAACTCATCATTATAGCAATTCCTTCTTTAAATGTTTGGCAATGCGCGTTTACAATATCCGAAATACGAGAAGAATATCCACCTCCCATGCTTACTTGAACAGGGACTTCGTAGCGCTTACAAAATTCAAAAACCAATCGATCACGTTCTTTGCATTCCATTGGAGTTAGTTGCAACTTACCTAATTTATCAGTTTGTAAAACATCTACACCTGCTTGATAAAACACAAAATCGGGCTGTATTTGGTCAAAAAGTTGGTGTAAATGCTTACGAAGCAACTTTAAATAATTATCGCCAGTAGTACCGTCTAACAAACCAATATCCAAATCAGATTGTTCTTTTCGAAAAGGAAAATTATTTTGACCGTGCATCGAAAAAGTAAAAATATGTGAGTTTTTCTCAAAAATTTCAGCTGTACCATTACCTTGATGCACATCTAAATCAATGATAAGAATACGTTTGAACTGTTTATGTTTCCACAAATAATGCGCAGCAATTGCTTGATCGTTAAGTAAACAAAAACCTTCGCCCCAACAACTTCCTGCATGGTGAGTGCCGCCTGCAATGTTAAAACCAATGTTTTTATCCAATGCAGCCAATGCACCATCAATTGTGCCTTGAGCAATACGTAACTCACGTTCAACCAATTGCTCACACAACGGAAATCCAATTCTGCGTATTTCGGCTTTAGTTAAATTGAGTTCCAACAAACGATTGTAATACATTTCATCATGTACACCTTGTAAATATTGTTTGTCTAAAATTTCAGGAGTCATAAAATCAGATGGTTCAACAACACCTTCGTGTAACAATTGTTGGTATAACAAATCGTATTTCAACATCGGAAAACGATGTCCCTCTGGTAAAGGATGCTTAAAAATAGGATGCCATGCAATAAACCCCATGCACTAATAATGAAATAACAAAGATAACTATAATCAGTAACTATTGAAATTGTTAATAGTTGATATGCTTCATATTGTTTTTGTATCTATGATAACGAGTGCACATGGGATCGAAGCTAAATGAAAACTGACCATTAGAGGGTAGGGGATTAATTCAGATTGGATTTCAGAAGCATTGGCTTTCAAATTTTTATCATGTTGTTGAAACGATGAACTTTTTTTCTTTTTGTTCGTCGTTCTTTCTTGTTTGTCATTACATGTGAATATTCTTTTGCCATGTCACTCCCATTTTAAACAACTAATTGGCCAGTTAATTTTGCAACATACAGGTCGTCCATTTATTTGTCGTTGTTCTTTTTCTTGTTACGTTTTTCTTGGTCTTTATTAATTTTATCAAATGTGCTCATTGGAATAACTGTCAATTGGTCTGTTTCGCAATCCCAAATGTTTAAATATTTTTGAGAAACAACCTGATGAGTTTTCCATTTAGCAAATTTCTCATAAAGCATCAATGTGCAAATATCTGTTGCAGTAATAAAGTCTCCTGATTCTGGTAAATGACTGTGTATAGCATCTCCAACTTCTTTGCCCTCTTTTACGTTTCCGTATTCAATTGGAATGATGTTATTATGAAGTTGTTTTTTCGTAACAAGTTTATTGTCATTGTCAAATGTTAGTAAGTAGTCGTTGCCAAAAATTACGACACCGCTGATTTGCGGCCCTGTCAAAACATAAACTTTTTTTTCTTGTCCGTTGATTAACGGAATTATGTTTGGACTTGTATTTTGATAAAATTTGAAAAGACTGTCAGTGTTTGTCTTTAACTCGTTTAACGCAATTTTTCTGATTTGATACAAGTCGTTTTCTTTTTTAGTAAAATCTCTTTCTGTTAAGTCGGTTTTTGCTGTCTTTAAGTTGTAAGTGCTGTCAAATGAAATTGTCCCTATTACTTTCGGATTTTCTGCTTTTGAGTAGAAAATACATTTTGCACTATCATTATCGGTGTAGGAAAAATAACCGTCAATATTTTCTCTGTCTTTGTAGTTTTCCAAAAACAAGTCTGTCCCATACCACGAAGCCATTTCTGATTTGTAGAGAAGTTTGCCTTCCGCAACTATTGGTTGTGCTTCGTCTGTCGGATTTTTTTGTCCAAACACACTTATTGTCAAAAGTGTCAGAATAATTGTTAATGATTTTTTCATATAGTGTTGTTCGTTAATGGTTACTGCCTAGCCGATGTTATGCGTTCGTGCTACTGTTCCTTCTAAGACATCAAGCCTGAAGACCGATCCAAAGCTTCTTTCTTGTAAAGTAGTTGAGTCCATTGTCGTTTGAAGTCCGTTGAAAGTTGTTTCAATTTTCTTTTTTGTAATGGTAATAGAATTTGTCTGGCGTAACATTCTTAAAAATTTTTTCAGGAAAGTCTAATTTTCTTCCACATATTGAAGTATCTACTCTAGTAAACATTTTATCCTCTGGGTAGTTAGTTACTTCACTTACATAAAATCTGTTTTCCATTCTTGCAGTGTCCTCTTTTATTATGTAGCTTATTAAATTGTAAAACACAAATGGTGAATTAGTCTTGTCAAACTTTACAGTTTTAATTGTCTTGTTTGTAGGGTATTTTACCAAATCACAATTTACATATCTTGCGTTTGCAACATGATATTCAGATACATTTACTTGTGTCTTTGGGGGAATTGTTAGACGTGGCTTTTCAATGTAGGAAGTTGAAAAACTTGTTGAGTTAGTTCCAGTAATCTTTGAAGGGTTCCAATACCAATAATAGTAATACGGATAATTGTAAGTTGTCAAAGAAGTTCCATTGCTTACTGATTTTGAAAACGTCCTATTCTGAAAATATTCATACGCTACTCCATTTAAGACAAAAAATGTTTTCGTTAGGTCAACAGTCATATCACTTTCTGTTTTATTGTAAATACTAAAACCAATGTCCCCGCCATCAGCCCAAAGATTGTAATCAACTTTACAACTCTCGTCTTCAAAAACGATTTTATCTTTTGTCAAAGTGCCATTGTCAGGGATTGCTTTATAAACCTGATAATAGTTTGTCGTCAACGCACAAGACGTCACAATGATTGTAAGAGTAAAATAAAATAGATTTTTCATTAATTTTTGTTTTAGTTGATGCTTACTCTATTCGGTTTTCAGCTTTCCCTTTAGTTACTTGTAAACTTTTGTTCAGTCAGCGCTCGTCAGTTTGAAGTTCGAACTGTCTCATAAGCATGAACAAAACCCGTGTTATGTGCTGCTATTTTACGTCTCATAAATTAATAAATTAAAATGAGGAAATTGTCCTTTGTCATTTATTGGTAGTACTCCCATTCTTTGAAATCCAATTTCATCACACATTTTTAAACTTTTTTTATTTTGGTCAAGCACGAAACCTATCACAAATTTAATATTTGTGTTTGACTTACAATATTCTAATGCGTGTTTAAGAAGTAGTTTGCCTAGCCCTTTACCTTGAAATTGTGGTCTTATATATGTGCTTGACTGACCAAAGCTGTTTTTTATAACTGGATTTGGAGAAACCTGAAATGGTAAAATCGATTGCCAACCAGCAATTTCATTAGTTCTAGAAAGGCAAATCCAAAATTTAAAATCTGTTGTTTGACTATTTATCTGTGACTGAAAATCATTTTCTAAAATTTCGTTACGTAATTGGCTTTCATCGGCAACCTTACCTTGTTCAAGAAGACCCTGTCGCCAAATGTCTATTATTGCAGCAATGTCATCTGTTGTAGCATTTCTAATTGTCCACTCACCATATGAATATTTATTTGTCATACTTAAAAATTATAATATTTTTTGTTCATTAAAATGGCTTCTCCTGTCACTTTTAACTCCCCTGTATTTTTATCGAAAATTTCATTTAAATATAAAACTCTGTTTTTGCCGGGAAATAATTGTTTGACCGTAAAAACTGCGGTGTATTCAATACCTGTAAAAATTGGTTTAATGTATTTTGCATTTTGACTAATCAGGATATGTCCGTCAGCATAAAGAACTGTGCCGTAAATTTTTGAGAAAATACTAACGCTATAGTAACCGTGAACAATGCAACGTCCGAACATTGATTTTTCTCCGTAACTTTCAGATACGTGAATTGGATTACTGTCCCCCGATATTTTGGCGTAAGTGAATATTTCTTCATCAGTAAAAATGAAGTCGTGTCTATATATGTCGTTAATTCTCGGTGTTTTCATATAGTTACTCATAACGGTAATCTGTCTAAACCACGAAGTAGCAGCGCAGCTAAACTTCCTTTCTCCGTTAATTTCTTCACTAAACTACACATTTATTTCAAATTTAAGCAACTTTAAAAAACCTTTTTTCAAAAATAGATTTTCCTAAAACGAAAAATAAAATGCTGTAAAACGGCTTAAAATTGCTTGTGGAGAGCGAAAAATAAAAGTCAAATTCTCAAATCTAATTGTCGAGAAGAGCGAATGCGGTTCAAATAACCGTAAATAAACAATTTCAACAAATCCGAAGGATGATAGGAAGGTCTTCCACCTTGTTGATTTTGTTTTGATTCCGAAAAACCAAATTCACCCAAAGGCAGACTATCCACAAACAAATCAATCAACCGAACTTCATTGTCTTGCTCAATGAGTTCTTCCAAACTGTAAAACTCCACTTGATTTCTATTTTCACCAATGATGTATTTCATAAGGTAAATATACTGAGAATCAAATATATAAGCAAATTCCTAAAAAAAGTAAGTTATTAACAATCAATGAGTTGAAAGTTTATTTCAGGATTAAATTTTGCCAATAAAATCCCATTGCGTTCCACTTCCTCCCAATGTGTCATGCCGTGGAAATCATCAAAACATAAACGAGATTGAATGTATTTTGCCAATTCGGTTAGGTTATCCATTTCTAATCATTATTTAGAGACATAAAAGCTTTGTCTTTATCCTTGAGATATAATGATACCAAATGTCCAATTTTCTTTAATCGCTCATCCGTTACTTGTCCACCTAATTGATAGGTATTGATTACTAATTTTGAAGAATTAACCCCTTTATGGATCCAAATCGGTTGGCTTTTTATGCCGATATTTTTAATGAATTTTACACCAAATATGTCTTCAATTTCATTGTTTTTGTCGGTAATTTCAAAGTAACCCACACCATCAATAATAACAACTTGGAAATCTTGAAAGAATTTTGACTTAGAAATGAAGCCTTTTCTGCTCACAACAGAATGCGTATCGGCATTTTCAGTTTTACGTGAAGGAGATGAATTTGCTTCTGTCGTAAAGATATTTTCATGAAAATTAATCGTTTCAGAAGTTCCAAAAACTTGGTTGGCAATTTTCTGATAATTATACCAAGTTTTACTTGTTCCACCATTTGTCGGGCTATTTTTAAATAATTGACCATTATAAGGAAACATAGGAGAAAAATTACTTTTTTCCCCAATTATTCCATCCCATTTTCCAATTTGATGGATATCTAGTTCTTTATCTCTTTTCCACAGCGATAAATTATTTTCAAGGAAATAAATATGTGGATCGTTTTTTTCAAGTGATGATTCCTTCCCAACAATTAAAATATTTGCATCCGGGTTTCCCGTCCCAATGTATTCTATTCCAGTAGTGTTTGCCGTTTCAATTGTTTCAAAAAATTTGTTTCTATTTTTCATACCAAAATTTGCTTTCTGACAAAGGAAAATAAATAAATCCTTATTTGGAACCTGAAAAAATGATATTTTCAATTTTTTTTATAAAGACTGTGTCATAGCTGGAACTCTTGGGTAAACTCCACTTGCCTCTAACGGCAGTCTGCCTAAACCACTAAGCAGCACATCTAAACCTACTTTACGTTTAATTTTCTTCATAAAACTACACATTAATTTCAATTTTAGACAACTTTAAAAAACCTTTTTTCAAAAATAGATTTTCCTAAAATGGAAAATAAAATGCTGTAAAACGTCTTAAATTTGCTTGTGGAGAGCGAAACGGGATTGTTATTTCTTATCGTAAAGGATTTTGATAAAAAACACCAAGTTTTAGCTTAATTTAATATGAAAACGATAGAAATCATTGCAAAAACAGCTAAAACTAAACCAAACTAAGAAAAAAACTGAAAATCCACTCGGTATTTTCAGGTTAGAAATCTCTGAATTTTATTGAAACCCTATAGTTATTTCCAGAAAAGGTAATTGATATTTTACAAAGTATATATCAAATTGAAATCCGGAATCCATATAATAAAGAGATTATCAAACAAACAATACTTCTTACTGAAGAACATCAAAAACTCCAAAATTTATTTGGTTTTTAATTTTGGGTGTCCCAGTGTGGAAAACAGGTGTTTTGTTAACAATTTTAGCGGTTTCATTAAAATTCCATGATTTCCCAATACATTATTTTTATTTTTGTAGGGTGTATTCGATGAAGTTATTTTTTCTACTCTGTCTGCTTTTATTTCCTTTTTTAATAAGAGGACAAGTATCATATTACAAAGAACTTACCTCACAGAATGGTTTACCAACAGATTGTGTATTTGATCTTGCTTCTGATAGGAATGGTTTGATGTATTTAGGTACAGACCAAGGGGTGTATAGTTACAATGGAATAGACTTCAAACAGATTGAATTAAAAGGTGCAGTAAGTAGCAGTGTTACGAGTATTTCATTTACCGATAACAATGTTTTATGGTGTCGAAATTTTTCAGATCAAGTGTTTTCAAGTTATGGAAATGTTCTAAAACCGAATAAACAAGTAAACAGTTATTTAAATAATGAAACCATTGTCGATTTAAAGGTTGTAAAAGGAAAGTTATATCTCCTTAGTTTTGATGCAGTATACATTATAGATGCTACATCGAGTAAACTGTTAAAGCGATTTGCCATAAAACAAGCGGAAGGGCTTTCAATTCAAGATGAAATGGTGTTGATTACTACTGTGAACGGTTATTGTATTTGGTTAAAAGGAATACAAAAAGTTTCAAGTATGCAGCTACCATCGGGGCAATATCGAAGCGCAGGTGTTGGAAGTTCTACTTTTTTTATTGAGAAAAAAAAGGTTCCAAGTTTGGCATATCAAGTGAACGGTAAATCGGTTTCAAAAATTCTTTCAATAGATAAAATTAAAGCTGGACTTTATGTCAATAATTGTAACATCATTAACGGTGGAGTATTTTTATCGACCAATCAAGGGACTTTTTACCAGCAAAAGTCAATTTGGAAGCAATTGTCTACCGGACATAATCATACCGATGTGTTAACTGATTTTCAAGGAGGGATATGGATTTCAACTATTGATAATGGTTTAATATACCTTCCTTCGCTCAATATTACAAGTTTTTATTCAGCTCAATATGGAAATAATTTAAGGCAAATGATAGCTTCGCCTAAAGGATATTTTGTTTCTACAGCTAACGGAATCGTATACGAATTGAATAGAAAAGGGGACTTAATAAGACAATTCGATACGAAGACGGGTCTTGATATTGAATTCATTTATTTTGATCAGTTATCCAATCGCCTTTATACTTCTGTGGGATATTTCAATTATGAAAAAACAACTCAATTTTTTCCTTTTTATTACGGAAAGGGAATAGCAATTGATGCCTATTCAAATCTATATTTTGGTATTCATAGCCTGAGTGGAGTCATCAAGGGTAAAAGAAAGTCAAATCTGTTTTTTTCAAATCATTCAGAGTTGACAGTTGGTGGACTGAGTTTTCAAGTAATTAGGGAGAAGCGAACTAGATGCATCAGTCTTGCAAAGGAACAGTTGTATATAGGCTATGTTGATCAATTATTGGCTTATTCTTCCACCGAAACCGTTGAGCTAAAATCAAATGATGGGAAATCAATCCAAGCGGTTTCTTTAGCATTAGACGATTTTGGAAGACTATGGATAGCGACTGTTCAAGATGGTGTTTATGTATTCAAAAACGGAAAAGAAGTAAAGCACTTTAGGGCTGACTCAGGTTTGAGTCATGATCAATGTAAAAAAGTTAAGATTTTTGGAAATCAAGCGTTCATTATTACTATTTCCGGGTTAGATCAAATCAACGTTCAGTCGTTCAAATTACGTTCGTTTATTAACAACTATTCACTCTACAATACACCTGTTATTGATGTGATTTCTGAAGAAGGAAACATGATGCTTGTCACAAAAAATCAAATCATAAGGATCCCGCATCAAAATGAGAACGACATTACTATGCCGAAAATTGAGTTTAAAAAAATAAGTTATAAAAACGGGGAATCCCAGTGGATAGAAAGTCGAAACAATCTTCTAGAAAATTCGTTTGAAATAAGTTGGGACTATTTAGCGTATCGAGAGGGAGTGAAAGTACCTTTGTATTATCGTTTAATTGGATTTGAAAAAAAATGGATGAAGCTTTCACCAACCGTGAATTCGGTCTCTTACAATGGTCTCCCTCCTGGAGATTATAGTTTTGAATTAAAAACAGGGTTAAGGAATAATGTGAATAATAAAATTCGATTGCATATTGAGAAACCTTATTGGTTATCATGGTGGTTTTTTGCTATTGAAATTTTGGTTGTCGGCGTGTTATTTTATCTCACCATTCGATTGACAGTTTTTCAAATGAGAAAAAAACAACTGATACGAGAACAACTAATTCATTCAAAACTTACTGCGATTCGATCACAAATGAATCCTCATTTTTTATACAATGTTTTAAATTCTCTACAAGGTCTAATTTATTCAAATAAGGTGAATGAAGCAGGTAAATATGTTAGCATGTTTTCTGAACATTTAAGATACACATTAGCTATTTCAGATAAACAAATGATAACGATTAAAGAGGAAATAGAAAGTCTTGGTGTTTATTTGAGTCTCGAAAAACTTCGTTTTGGCGAAGATTTTAAGTTCAACATCCAAAGAGATCCAGATGTCAATGAATTGTTCAATATTCCTGCCATGATACTTCAACCATTTGTTGAAAATGCTGTTAAACATGGACTTTTAAACAAAAAAGGAGAGAAAACAGTTCATGTTCATTTTACAATGAATACTCCTGAAGTTATTCAAATTACAATCAGGGATAATGGAATTGGGAGGCAGAAATCTTTTTTGTTGAATAAAACGAGAAAAGATAAACCAACTTCCTTTGCTACAGGAGCAATTAAAAAACGTATAGATCTGTTAAACCAATATTTGAACAAAAAGATTCATTTGAATTTTGTTGATTTGACGGAGAATGGAATAGCCGTAGGTACAGAAGTCCATATTAAAATTCCCAAAGACATTGAAATGTATGAAAGTATTGATCGTTGACGATGAAGTAAATGCTCGTGCAGCATTACGTGGCATGATTGGTGCCAATTTCCCAGAAATAATTATAGTTGGTGAAGTTTCAAGCGTTCCAGATGCGGTAAAAGCGATTCATAATTTAGATCCGGATGTGGTGCTCCTCGATATTGAAATGCCGGGGTATTTAGGAATTGACCTGCTCGATTTTTTTGATGTTGCGAGTATTCGTTTTAAGATCATTTTTGTGACAGCTTACAATGATTATGCACTGAAAGCATTTGATTTAGCTGCAGTTGATTATTTGTTAAAACCAACACATATTGACCAACTTAAAAGGGCTTTTGATCGATTGAATATGATTGACAATGTACCGGAAAAGTACCTTGCTCTAAAAGAAAATTTGGATCACCGTGAAATGTCTAAAATCGCATTACAGACAGCCGAAGGATTGCAAATTTGCGAACTTTCCGCCATTCGGTATTTTAAGGCAGATGGTCCTTATACACATATTCATTTTATTTCAGGCCAACGAATCACTGTTTCTCGTACTTTGCAAGAATACAATACCCTAGAAGAAACTGGAAAGTATTTCCGAATTAATCGTTCTTTTATCATTAACGTTGAACACATTGTAAAGATCAGTAAAAAAGATGGTGGATTTGTTCAAATGGATAATGGAGAAGAAATTTCAGCAACGCTAGAAAAAAGGAGTTTACTTTTGAACTTTTTTAAAGATAATATTTTTTAAACCTACATTTTACATTGGTTTTAGGCATAGATTAAGCCATTGATCAACTAAAGTGATTCAGCTTCATTAAATAACAGATGGGTTTAATAAGCATTCAACCCTGTTTCGTTAAATTGACCAAAATCACGTCTACATTTCTTTTCTCTTTGTGTCAAAATGTAAAAATGTAACATATGAGAAAGATTTATTTGAAATTGTTTGCTATCTGCTTGACCGGTTCAACCTTGTTCGCTCAAGTTCCAGCGTTTGTTTCAACGGATAGTTTACAGGGTTATTGGAATTTCAATGGAAATTTAGATAATGCGCTTTCGACTGGTCTGACGTTAACTCCTGGAGGAACGGTCAACTACGCCATCGATCGAAACGGCTTTGCCAATTCCTCGTTAAATAACGGTGAAGCATACAAAACCAGCATTGATGGATTTGATGCGACAACAGGTTTTACCATAGGTGGTTGGGTAGCGCCATTTTTAGTAACTTATTCACCAATTCCAAGCAATTACATCGGGTATTTCTACAAAATGGATTACGAAGTGATGCCACAAGTTGGTGGACCTGTAGTTGGTACGCATACCCAATTCGCTTTTTTATCTGATTTTGTCTCTACAGCTCCAGGAATAACAGGTTATGGACCGGATTATGGAAAATTGTACTTCCAAACGGTAATCGGCGGAGTGACCCGTATTGTGAAATCAACGGCCAATTTCAATTCGAATTATTGGTATCATGTCATGGTGAGCTACGACCAATCGTATTTGCGTTTGTATGTGAATGGTGATTGCACCGATTCGTTGGCTGTAACAGGGAATTTAAATTACAGCAATGCAACCGGAAACAACGAATGGGTGGGCTTTACCACTTACGTGAATCACAATGCTTCGCAAAACATTGAATCTCGAACTACCTTGGATCAAATGGGCTTTTGGCGCAGAGCATTACAACCGTGTGAAGTGTTGAATTTGTTTGAAGAATCAACGGCTAATTGCGGTCCCGTTGGCATTGATGCGCCAACCAATTTAACCGCTGCTTGGACAACAGGAACCA
>JAKQEZ010000533.1 GCA_029558435.1 Bacteroidota bacterium | reverse complement strand
TTTTACTTTCACGACAAGACCGTAACAAGCGGAAACATTGAAACTGAACTCTCAAATGACGAATTTCCAAGTCCTGAAGAACTTTGGGAGAAATACAAAAAATACAAAGGCATTGAAGACAAAGAAGTTGAAAGCGTAATTTCTACAGACTACTTTTCTGATGGCTCTGGTCGTTCGCCAAGATATTACCAACAAATTGCCATTAACAGAACCATTGAAGCAGTTGCAAAAAAGCAAGACAGGATTCTTTTGGTAATGGCAACAGGAACGGGAAAAACCTATACTGCTTTTCAGATTATTTACAGACTTTGGAAAAGCGGAGCAAAAAAACGTATTCTGTTTTTAGCAGACAGGACTTCACTTATCGACCAAACTGCAAGAGGAGATTTCAGGCATTTTAAAGATGCAATGACAATCATAAAACACAAACAAATTGACACAGCATACAATGTTTATTTAGCTCTTTATCAAGGTTTGTCGGACAGCAAAACTGATGATGCGTACAAACAATTCAGTCCAGAATTTTTTGATTTGATTGTAGTTGATGAGTGCCACAGAGGAAGTGCAAAAGAAGATAGCAAATGGCGTGAAATATTAGACTATTTCAAAACAGCTACTCATTTAGGTATGACTGCTACGCCAAAGGAAACTAACGAAACTTCAAACATTGAATATTTTGGTGAGCCCGTTTATACTTATTCACTAAGACAAGGAATTGATGATGGTTTCCTTGCACCATACAAAGTTATTAAAGTAACTCTTGATATTGATGCAGAAGGTTGGAGACCACCAAAGGACTTCCTTGATAAAAATGGCAATCCAGTTGAAGATAGAATCTACAATAGAACGGATTTTGATAAAAACATTGTAGTTGATGAACGTAGAGAATTAGTTGCAAAGAAAATTACAGAATTTCTAAAAGGTAATGACCGCTTCGCAAAGACAATTGTTTTTTGCATTGACATTGAGCATGCCGAAGGCATGCGAACCGCATTGGCTAACGCCAATGCCGATTTAGTTGCTCAAAACAATAAGTATGTCATGCAAATTACAGGGGACAACGAAGAAGGAAAAAGAGAGTTAGACAGCTTTATAAATCCAAGTGAACGCTATCCAGTTATTGCGACAACTTCAAAATTGATGACTACTGGCGTTGATGCTCAAACTTGTAAACTTATTGTTTTAGATAGCAATATCGGTTCTCCGACAGAGTTCAAACAAATTATTGGTAGAGGAACACGAATCAATGAAGAGTACGGAAAAACGTATTTCACCATAATGGATTTTAGAAATGTAACCAATCTTTTTGCAGACCCTAATTTTGATGGCGACCCTGTAATGATTAAAGATGTTACTGAGGATGATGATATTTCAGGAACTGATGTTGAAACAACGGACGAACCAATTGTAGATGTTGTTGATGGTGGTGCCGTAGAGTTTCCGCCTGAATATCCAACAGTAACCGGTGGTGGATTTATTGTGGCAGAGCCAAACCCAAGAGAAAAAATAAGAATTAACGGAGTTGAAGTTAAAATTGTAAATGAACGTGTTCAATATTTAGGAGCAGACGGACGAATAATAACCGAAAGCCTTAAAGATTACACTAAGAAAAATGTAATAGAAAAATACGCAACACTTGAAACCTTTTTGAATTCATGGAAAAATGCGGACAAGAAAAAAGCAATTGTTGAAGCATTAGAACAGCAAGGAATTTTCTTTGAAGCTTTGAAAGAAGAAATCGGAAAAGACTTTGACCCTTTTGATTTGATTTGTCATGTGGCTTATGAAGCAAAACCATTGACAAGAAAAGAAAGAGCAAACAATGTGAAGAAAAGAAACTATTTCACTAAATACGGAGAAAAAGCACAGTCAGTAATTAAAAGTTTGCTTGACAAATATGCAGACGATGATTTGCTGACCATTGAAAGTTTAGATGTTCTAAAACTTGACCCTTTAAACAAACTCGGTTCGCCACTTGAAATAATCAATGCCTTTGGTGGTAAAGAAAATTACATACAAGCATTGAAAGAATTAGAAAACGAACTTTATAAAGTAGCATAAGAATGGCAAATGTTGGCGCTGTAATAAGCAGTATAAGAAATATAATGAGGCAAGACAGAGGTATCTCTGGCGATGCACAACGATTAGAGCAATTAGGTTGGATGTTGTTTCTGAAAATAATGGACGACAAAGACCAGGAATTGGAAGTGATTAAAGACAATTACGTTTCGGTCATTCCTGAAAAATTTCAATGGAGAAATTGGGCTTCAAATCCCGAAGGAATTACGGGTGATGAATTGATAAATTTCATTGACAACAACGAACTGACCAACAAAGGTCTTTTCTTATCATTAAGAGAGTTAAAAAGCACTACGAATCCAAAACGTGC
>JAKQEZ010000527.1 GCA_029558435.1 Bacteroidota bacterium | reverse complement strand
ATCGAAGACCTGTTCGAGTTTGACAGAATAGGACGATATAAAGACATTTTACTTGGCAATGTTGTCTATGACGACCAAGCGACTTCTTATGGTATAAAAACGGAAGCCCCTCGATACGTTAGAGCAAGTTCTTACTGGAAAAAACCGATGTGATGAAAAGAAAAACTACGCATAACATATTCTATGTCAAAAAACAAGAAAATTTTTAAATATTTTCAATTGGCAAATTGATGGGTTTTTACATAGGGCGTTTCTCGTTTGATGACTGCAAAAATGCGGCTTACCAGTTTGCATTTTACGTTGTTTAAGGCTAATAAACTGTGTTTTCCTTCTTCTTTTTTTCGTTCGTAGTATAATTTCAGTTCAGGATCGTGCCGAATGGAGGTTAAGGCTAGAAGATGAAGCAAAGATTTCATCTTTTTGTCTGCCAAAGGATTTACCCTATTTCTGCCTCTGATACTGCTTCCAGAGCTGTATTCGAAAGGTGCAATGCCACAATAGCAGGCAAATTTTCGCCAGTTTTTAAATCGTGTGAAACCTTTCGTTGCCAAAAGAAGGTAAAGCGAACCCACTTCTGCAATGCCGGGAATAGTTTTTAAAAGTTCTTGTTTTTTCTTTAAATCTTCGTTGCTGCGTAGAAGTGCCGAAATCTTGTCATCAAGCTGCTTTAATTGCTTTCTCAAGGCAGACAATGTTTGGCGGTTGTGTGTTTTTACCACTTTAAAAACTTCTTTGCCCAAAAACTCTTCCGCTTCACCAGTGCGGGAAAAACTGCTAATGGCAGAAAGCATTTTTTCTCTTTCTGTATTGAGAATTTTCAGTTGCTGATGGATAAGTTCAGGCTCTGTGCAAAGCATTATTTTGTCCAAATTCCTAAAGCCATATTGTGCAATCTGATGAGCATCTACACGGTCGCTTTTGCCCCTGGAAACGCCTTTGGAACGCTTAATTTCCAATGCCGAAACTTCGGAATAACACCACTTATTTTCATTCAAAAATCTCGCCACCGGTTTGGAATAAATACCCGTGTTTTCAAACACAATCAACAAAGTTGTTTTGCAACAATACTCATTTTCAAATTTCAGGAAAAACTTGCTTAACGAAACTGGCTCGTTATTTACTTTTCCTTTTTCCAAAACCTTGCATTGATCATCTAACAGGCAATAATCAAGTGTATTTTTGGAAATATCAATGCCTAAAAAAAATTCAAATTTTTTCATAACTTTGAAATTAGGTTTAACAAAATGGTTGAATGATTTAAAATCTTT
>JAKQEZ010000487.1 GCA_029558435.1 Bacteroidota bacterium | reverse complement strand
CGACACTTTGATTTATGCTGGTGAAACCAATTTAAAAATGAGCATCAAAGAATTATTCAAAAGTGAAAACGAAACTATGAATTTGGAAAGTTTTCGCTTAAAAGATGCCATAGTGAATGTCATTTTCAACAAAGATGGAGTTGGAAATTTTGATATTGCCTTAAAAGATGACGAAGAAAAGAAAGATGATTCACAGAGCAAACCGTTCAATTTAGCCATTCAAAATTACGAAGTAGAAAACTTGCAATTAATGTATTGGGATCAAGGTTCCAATATGAAAATGACTTTAAACGAATTCAATCACATTGGTAAAGGAAATTTCGCTGAACAAAAATTAGATTTGGATACCAAAACTACTACGAAATTATCTTTTGACATGGAAGGTACTAACTACATGAAAAATGTAGTACTAAATTTGGATGCCATTCTAGGAATTGATTTAGATAAAATGAAATTCGAATTCAAAGACAATAAAGCTTTAATCAATCAATTGCCTTTAGAATTCAACGGATTTTTACAAATGCAAGAAAATGGACAATTGTATGATTTAACGTTTAAAACTCCAACATCTGATTTCAAAAACTTCTTAGGTCTAGTTCCAGAAGCTTATGCTGGAGATATTAACCAAGTAAAAACAACTGGCGAATTTAAAGTAGAAGGAAAAGTAACAGGCGAATTAACCGAAACTACTATCCCAAAATTCAACATTGAAATTGCATCAAATAATGCTTCGTTCCAATATCCAGATTTACCAAAATCGGTAAAAAATATTGTGATTGGCACACACATTATCAACGAAACTGGTTTAATGAACGACACGTATGTGAATTTAGACCAATTATCATTCACCATTGACCAAGATGTTTTTAATGCCAAAGCCAATGTACGCAACTTAACCGAAAACGCATTGGTAAACGCCGAACTAAAAGGAACAATTAATTTAGCCAATATTACCAAAGCTTACCCAGTTCAATTAGACAAACCATTAACAGGAATTTTAAAAGCCGATGTTACTACAAAATTCGACATGAAATCGGTTGAAACGAGTCAGTACCAAAACATTCAAAATTCGGGAACGGTTTCTTTAACTGGTTTCAATTATGAAGGACCAGAAATGGCAAAACCATTCCAAATCAATAAAACGAGCATCACTTTTAATCCGAACCAAATTAAATTAAATGAATTTGATGCTAAAACAGGAAGTAGCGACATCAATATTTCTGGAGGTTTGGATAATTTCTACGGTTTCTTATTCAAAAATCAAGTGTTAAAAGGAAGCTTCAATTTATCTTCCAATAAATTAGTGGTTTCTGATTTTATGGCGCCAACAACCACAACTGATGATGCTGGAAAAAAAACAACAGAAGCGGTAAAAATTCCGTCGTTTTTAGATTGTAATTTAACTGCAAAAGCCACAACCGTTGTATATGATAATTTGAACTTGAAAAATGTTACAGGAAATTTAGCTATTAAAGATGAAGCGGTTAGCTTGAGTAACTTAAAGATGGATATTTTTGGCGGAAACATTGGTTTAAATGGAACCGTTTCTACCAAAGGAGACAAGCCAAAATTCAATATGGATTTGGGCTTAAATGCAGTAAATATTGCAGAATCTTTCACGCAATTAGACATGCTAAAAAGCATTGCTCCAATTTCTAACACCATCAATGGAAAATTAAATTCAACCATCAAATTATCAGGTGATTTAACTAACGATTTGACTCCCGATTTAAAAACTATTTCAGGTGATTTATTCGGACAATTGTTAAATACTTCTGTGAACCAACAAAATTCGCAATTGCTTTCTTCATTGAGCAACAATGTGAAGTTTTTAGATGTTAGCAAGTTGAACTTAAATGATGTTAAAGCTTCTCTTTCTTTTAAAGAAGGGAAAGTAGCATTAAAACCAATGCAATTGAAATACCAAGACATTGGAATAGAAGTTGGCGGAACACACGGTTTTGACCAAAAAATGAATTACGATGTAAAATTTGATGTTCCTGCTAAATATTTAGGAACTGAAGTAACTAATTTACTTTCAAAATTAACACCAGCCGAACAACAAAAAATTCAAAGTGTTCCAGTAACCGCCAATTTAACAGGAAGTTTTTCGCAACCAAACGTTAGAACCGATATGAAACAAGCGACTACCAATTTAGCAACACAATTGGTAAAAATGCAAAAGGATAAATTAGTCAATCAAGGAACTTCTGCCTTAAGTAATTTATTAGGTGGCGATAAAGCAACAACAAATGCAAATGCAACAGACACCACTAAAACCACACCAACGCCAAAAGAACAAGTAAAAG
>JAKQEZ010000475.1 GCA_029558435.1 Bacteroidota bacterium | reverse complement strand
TAAGCAATAACGCTTTTTCGAAATAGTAAATCGCAGGCGCAATTTTCTCTAATTTATAATAACAGTTTCCAATGTTAAAGTACAATTCTGCAGATTCACTTTCGAAATTAGTTATCAATGATTCATAACCTTCAACTGCAGCAGCATAATCGCCATTGCGATACTTTTCATTGGCTAATTCAAAAACGTCATTAGCATTTGGCGCAGGTTCATCTGCCCAAACTAATGTGGTAAAAAGAAGGAAAAAATATAGTATAAATCTCATTTTCATTGTCTTTTTAAGTTAAAACACAAATTTCACTAATTTTCACTAATTTACTTTGTGTTCTTTGTGCTTTCCTTGTGCGCTTTGTGGTTAAACAATTTGCTTTTCTAATTCTGAAATCACTTCAACTGCTTTGTTGTAATCTTGTTGCATAGCTACCTCTGATGATGGTGTGTAGCGTGCAAATTCGCAATCGTTCATCAAGGTTATAAATTGAGCAACTGTAGTTTCTGAAGCTTTTTTGTTCAACAACAATTTTTGAATGTTTTCTTTACTCATTTCGGAGGTTTCAATATGCAATTTGGCTTTCAAGAAATTATGTAACGCTTTTTCCATTGCCATGTAAAACGGTACTTTATAGCCCATTTGTTTTTTGGCATCGGCTAAGAATTTCTTCGCTAATTTGGTGTTTCTTCTTACGCGGTTTCCAAATTCGTCGGCATCTCTGGCTTCTTTTTTCTTTCTTGCCAAAATAATTATTGGCAATAACAAAAACGGTGCGGCTAACAATCCGTAGAACAAATTGGAACCAAAAAAGGGTCTTTTGTTGATTGGTGTTAAATACGAAGTTAACTTGATGTATTGGAACGTATCGTTTTTAACCACTGGTTTTTTGCTATCGTTTTGTGTGGAACTAGCGACTGCATTTCCTTCCAAAACCGTAATTTCAATAGGTTCAGAAGTAACGGTTTTATACGAATTGGAACTCAAATCGAAATATGAAAATGTTTGCGGTTTGATGGTATATTTCCCTTTAAACTGTGGAATAATTGTATAGGTATCCGAAATTTTCCCAGCCATTCCAGATAATGGCGTGTTGACTTCTTCTTTATGTTGTGGATCAAAAACTTCAAATGCATTTGGGAATTCGGGTTTTGGTAATTGGAACAACTTCAAATTGCCATTTCCAGAAGCGGTTATTGTTAAATCCAATGATTCGCCAGCTTTTAATTGCGTTTTCGAAACTTTTACAGTGAAGTCAAAATTACCAACGGCTCCAGTGAAATTCACAGGTTTTCCTTTTTCAGGTAACGCTTTTACATTAATGGATTTGGCACCAGCGGAAACGGTTTTTTTCGTGGTTTCATAGGTCATAGTTTCCATAAAACCAATGCGTTTTCTCGTTGGAACATCTACATCCAAAACAATAGAAAGCGGTTCCAATGGCTTATTTCCAGCTTCTAACGGATACAAAATTACTTTTCGCCAAACTACCATGGCATAATCTTGCCCGTTGTACGTTCCCGGAACAGCTTCTAATTTTTTAATATCAATATGCTGACTCCAAAAACCGTTATACTTTGGATTGGCCACTTCACGAACATTTCGCACAATGAATCTTGGATCGAAATACAGTTTGTAAACCACAGTTAAAGGTTCGTTTACATACGGATTCCCTTTGGAGACTTCAGCTACCAAATGAATACCTTCACCGGCTTTATAATCTGGACTATTCGGATCTTTTGGTTGTTGAATGGCATCGGTTACTGTAATTTTTATTGGTGCCGTTTTGTAAATTTCGTCATTAAATTCAATACTTGCTGATTTAATGGTAAACGTTCCTTTTTTGGTAGGTTGTAAAATGTAAGTAAAACTTCTGTTGAATGATTTTACACCATTAATCCAAGAATAACTTGTAGATTGAAACGGACCGCCTACTAAACGAAAACCTTCAAAATCAGGCGGCGAAAAATTGTCACCATCTTGATTGATAGCAAAACTGATTTGCAGATTTTCGTTTAATCCCAACGAATTTTTACTCACTTTTGCTTCAAACTTAACGTCTTGAGCGGCTAAAAGTGTGTGCAAAAAAATGGTAAATAACAGTGCTAGCTTTTTCATTTTCAAATTACCAATCTTTATCGTTTGTTTTGGGTTGTGCTTTTACTTTTTTGGCGTTTATTTTGTCTTGAATGTTCTTTTCCGCATTATTCACAGCATCTAAGATACTTTCAATTTGTTGTTTGTTGGCTCCAGAAGGTTTTGGATTCTGACTTTGTTTGTCGTCTTTGTTGTCCTCGTTTTTATCTTCTTTTTTGTCGCCTTGGTTTTTGTTATCGTCTTTATCGCCTTGGTCAGAATCTTTTTTGTCTTGGTCTTTTCCGTTGTCTTTTTTGTCTTTTTTGTTGTCTTGATTGTCTTGGTTTTGATCCTGATTTTGGTCTTTGTTTTGGTCTTTATCCTTGTTATCTTGGTTGCCTTTTGGCGGATTTTCTTTTAATTTTTGCTTCGCCAAAGCATAGTTGTAGCGGGTTTCCTCATCATATGGATTGTTGCGCAACGCATTTTTGTATGCATCAACCGCAGCTTGATAGTTTTCTTCCAACATAAACGTGTTGCCCAAATTGTGATAAGCTTTGTGCTTTTCTTCTTTGGTTTTCGCACTTTCTACGGCATTAAAAAACTTGAATTTGGCTTCACCTGGTTGGTTTTGACGGTAAATACTATTGCCCAAATTGTAATTAGCAACTGCTCTTTTTTCTTCATTTTTAGATTGAGAAACACGAAAATTAGCTTCGGAATTAATGTAATTTTTACTGCCAAATTCTTGCGTGCCTTCATACAAGTTTTTGTCTTTCTTTTGGGCGGAAAGAAACGACGAAATGCCAAGCAATGCTATCAATATAATCCTCCTCATCTTACTTTTTCTCATTAAATAAATTCAACTTTTCTAACCAAGCCGTTTTGCGTTCTAAAAAGAAAACATCTAATAACAACAGCAAAAAGGCAAAACCTATAAACCATTGGTATTGCGTTTGGTATTCTGCTATTTGTTGGGTTTCAAATTCTGTTTTTTCGATGTTGTCTAAAGCGTTTTTGATTTGTTCCAATACGACTTTAGTTGAAGTGCCATCGATATAACCAGCTTTAGTACTTTCTGCGATTTCGGTTAATAAACTTGGATTTAATTTTGTAATTACTGTTTCACCATTGCTGTCTTTTTTATAACCAGCAATTACGTTGTTATCGGCTTTGATTGGAATGGGTCCACCTTTTTCGGTTCCAACTCCAATGGTGATGATTTTTATGCCTTTTTCAATTGCCAAATCAATCGCTTCCGATTGTCCTTCGCTGTGATCTTCTCCATCAGAAACTAGAATGATTAGTTTACTCGTGTCGACCGCATCGAAATATTTGGTTGCTAAATTTACCGCATCGTTCAAAGCCGTTCCTTGCGAAGAAACCATATTGGTATTCATACTTTGTAAGTACATTTTGGCAATGCTATAATCGGTCGTCATTGGTAAAACAGGATAAGCGCTTCCGGCATAACCTACAATTCCAATTCTATCATTTCCTAAATTGTTGATGATTTGAGAAATAATTTGTTTGGATTTATCGAGTCGGTTAGGCGCAACA
>JAKQEZ010000463.1 GCA_029558435.1 Bacteroidota bacterium | reverse complement strand
TAAAGCATTTTAATGATAGCGATGTTGTTTCAAGTTGTGTGGTAAATTGTATTATTGATTTTAAAAACAATTTAGAAAAACAAGGCATTTTTCAAAAAGTTGTGGAAATAGCAAAAGAAAATGAAATGCCTATTTGCAATAAATGTAAGGGCAAAGGAATTATACCTTCTTTTATGCACTATTGCAAAGGTGTTTGTTTTGATTGTATGGGTCTTGGTTATGGTAAACAAGGTTTAATTAAAGTTTTGTAAATATGGCAAAGAAAAAAGTAGAACACAATTTACAAATAGGTAGTAATCTTTATTGGTCAGATGCCCCTGAAACACTTGCTGGTATAGTTATAAGATTTACCAATAAAAGAGATGTAGTAATAAACTTTGTAAGTGGCAATGAATTAGGTGAAAGGAATTACCCAATAAAATTAGCAAAATGTTTTATATGCAAGTAAAAAAGGTCAAAACACAATGGAAATAAATTCAACATACATACACGAAGACAATATCCTGCAACGCATTTATTTGAATGCGGTAAATAAATTTATGAGAAAAGCGGAGAATCAGATTTGCTTTTATGAAGTGTGCCAATACGTTTACAAAAAATTGGCTCAAAAAAAACAATCTGTTTACGAACACTCAATTATGATTGTAAAAGAAGTCTGCCAAAAGATAGGAGAAGATTTTAACGCTGGAATTGAATACCATGCTCCTAATGCTAAAAATTACCGAGATATTTATTTTTCAATTTATGAATGAACCAAGTAAAATGGCACAGACAAAGCAAAACAAGCAAAAGGTAAAACAAAAAGCTGGAGGCAAAAGAGATGGTTCTGGTCGTAAAGGTAAATTTTCAGAGACAACAAAACCTGTATCTTTTAAATGTCCTATTTCAAAAGTTGAGGAGTTTAAAGAGTATGTAAACGCTAAACTTTCGGAATGGTCGGTGAAATAGCAGCTAACGTAAAAGTATTGCCGCAGTGGCGGATTAAAAAGCACAAAAAATGAGTATAGAACAAAAGATAGTAGAAAGCACAAATGTTGATGATAGCACGTCAGCCGCCATTGTCGGCAATACAGTGTTACCAGCAGTAGCGGATTTTGGAAACGGAATTATCCTTTATAACGAAGATTGTTTGCAGGCTTTACGTAAACTTAATGACAAGCAATTCAACTTGGCAATTACCGACCCACCTTATAATGTAGGAAGGAAGTATAATACACACGATGATAGCCAAGATGCTTCTGATTATGAGCAATGGTGTAAAGATTGGTTAAATGAGCTTTTGAGAGTATCTGAAACAGTTGTAATGACTGTTGGATATAAGAACCTTAAAATGTGGATGAACCTTGACCCAAAACATATGATTATATGGCACAAACCGAACCAAAACAGCCCAAGCCCATTAGGTGGATTTAATGCTTATGAGCCTGTTTTGTTTTGGGGCAAACTTCAAAAGCGAATTGGACACGATATTTTCAAAACCAATATTGCAATGCAGGAAGAAGCATCTTGGCATGACTGCCCTAAACATTTGCCAAGTTGGACAAAGCTAATTGATATGATAACGGACAAACCTTGCAAAGTAATTGACCCATTTACTGGAAGTGGAACTACTGCAATTGCTTG
>JAKQEZ010000457.1 GCA_029558435.1 Bacteroidota bacterium | reverse complement strand
AAAAGTAGCGATATGAACTATATGTATTTCCACAGCCGTTGAATTTACATTTACTCATAAAACCATTAAAGATTGAGTTTGAAAATGCGGATGCTCTAAAGTCTAATTCAAACATAACTGGTAATTTGGTGAAGTTCGTATTCCTAATTATTGAACAAGCAAATGATGCAGAAATAACCTCAACATTTTCAAAGTTTACATTATCTAACAAGCAAGATAGAAACAAACTTCTGTGGATTGATGAATTTGCAAAAGAGACTTTGGTTAGTTCAGAATCGATAAAAATTACTCCTACATCTTTACACCCCTCAAATGAAACATCAGTTAGGTTTGAAAGTCTAAAACGTGCATGAAATACTCTTGCGTTTTTCAGACTTACGTTTTTTAATGTTGCTACTGAAAAATCTGCACTCCCAATATTTGCATAATCCAGTATTACATTTTCCATACTCGGCATTAAGCTAAAACTGAAATCAGCACCAGTGAAATCACAATCGTTTAAGTCAACACCTAATAGATTTGAATGTCCTAAATCTGCTTTTAAATTTTTGTAGGGATTTTCGATACCTCCACTTGGTTTGAATAAATAGTTGATGATTGTTTGAATAGCCGTTGCGTTAAAATCATCTGCGTTCTTTTTATAAACATTGGTGTTTGAACGGATATAACTACAGAGGATATTGAATGCGACTTCTGCATAGTCTTTGCTGTTTTCCTTTGCGGTTTGGTGCAGTTCGGCAATTCCTCCCAGCAATACTGGTTCTTTATCTGAACCTAAATGTTCTATTGCATTTGAAAATCTCTCGTCAATTTGTGATTTAACAGCAAGTTGAATCTGTTGTCCTTGCTTTTTTATTGCCTCTGCCTGTAGTATAACGCTTTCTTCCGTTGTCTTTGCACGCCATAATGATACATAAATGCCAAAGAAAACTCCTATTCCCGCCAATACACTTAGAATGATTTTTAAAAAATCCGCATTGCGATTCGGGTTGTTCGGATAAAACCATACAGCAAATTTGTTGAACCAGAGTAATATGAAACCTTGAACAGTAGGGTTAAGAGCTACAACTATAACTGAGACTATAAGAATTGCAATAATAATGATGAGTAATCTTTTCATTTTATCCATTTTCGACAACTTCAATTTCTGCTTCTGTTAGCTCATACAACTGATACACTATTTGATTGATGCGGTTTTCGCAGTAGTCAATTTTGTTTTGGAGTTGGTCGAGTTTTGTGGCAAGCTTAATTTCTGCTTTTTCTTGGTTAAGTTGGAGGAGTTGATTTACCAGTTTTACAATTTCATCATGCAAGTTTTTATTCTGCTTAGTGATAATTGGAACGGGAATAGAAAGAATTGCTTCCTTCTTAATTTTTGGAAAAGTTTTTTTCTCGTCTGAATTATTTTTCTTCCAAAAATATTTTGTTGCCTTTGATGTGATTACTCCTAACAAAAATTTCAGGTCTGCTAAATTCTTTTCTTTTAGATAAACATTGTAAATCGTATTGAGAGTAAAAATGTTTGCAGAAACAAAAGTCGCAACTGGTGTTGCTCCAATTTGCCTAATGCAAATTCTATCTTGTCTGTAAATTGTTTCACTTCCTCCGCTTTTGATTGCAGTAGGAATGTAGTGAACAAACTCTGTTGACGGCTTTAAATTATATGGTTCAATATTTCCTCCGTCAATTACCGGCTCATAGTGGTTGTCCTTTTTTGTTTCACTGACATATTTTTTTCTATCAAAAGTTTGGATTCCAAAATATGCTCCGCAATAATTGCCAAGTCGGTTTGAGTTTTTTAAAATTTTATTCAGTAACTCAGAATCATTACCAGTAATAAGAAGATTAAAATCAGTTCGGTTATTGTTTGTAAAAACAAACTGTTTAATGCTTGAAACATTTTTGACTTCAAAAGCGACATCGGAAGTATAAACTTTTAGCTCACTTTTCTTGCTTGGTTTTCCCTTCTCTAAAACAAAAATGCAGGTATCAACACTTGCTGCTGCGAAAACAGAATAGTTGAACAAAAGAATTTCTTTGATACTCGTTGTATCAAGAATATATTTCCGCAAAGGTTCTGCATGAATATTTTTTAGGAAAGAATTTGGAGTAATGAAACCCAACAAACCTTGTTCTTTCAAAAGCTTAATTGATTGCTCGGTAAAGATTTGGTAAGTATCAATCTTATATTTTGCTGATTGAAATTTCCTCAAAGCATAATCAAATACTTCTCTTGTTTCAAGATTCTGCAACATTACGTAAGGTGGGTTTCCAATCACCACATCAAAACCTCCTTGCTTGAACACATCGGGAAATCCTTTGTGCCAACTAAACGGCTTTACTTTTTTCTCCTCACCAAAATCTAAAACGCTGTCGTAAAAATCCGTGTCCACCAAACTGTTTCCGCTTTTAATATTTTCGTCAAGTGTGGGCAATACCCGCTCGTTAAACATTTGCAACTGGTGAGAAATAGAAGCAGATGTTTCGCCCTCCATACATTTGAGCAATAAACTGAGTTTGGTTACTTCTACTGCGTTTACGTCAATATCCACCCCGAAAATGTTGTTGAGCAAAATGCGTTTCTTTTCGGCTGTGGTGAGGTTGCCTTCGGGCGTTAGGGGATTGCCTTTGTTGCCTTTGGAAATTTTGCCGTTGTCGGTGTAATAGTTTTTGTGCCAATCCAACAAATACTGATAAGCACCAATCAAAAAGCTGCCACTGCCGCAGGCAGGGTCAACTATTTTTATTTTGCTTATGTCTTTCGGTGTTTTGTTTTCAATGAGTTTTCCGACTGTGTTTTTTACGATGTAGTCCACCACATATTGCGGGGTGTAATACACGCCTCCCGCTTTTCGCACTTCGGGTTTTTCCTCAATCTTGGCTCGGTGGGCTTTGTCAATGGTAATGGTTTTGCCCAAAAACTGTTCGTAGGCACTGCCTAAAATCTCTACCGATAAAACGGAAAACTCGTAAGGGCTTTCGGGATAGTATAGTTCGTTTACAATGGTTTTAACCACCTTGTTGTCAATGGTGAGTGCTTTGCTGATTTTGTCTTTGCGGAAATCAAACAAGCCCGAATTGTATTTGTCGTCTGCCTGTTGAAACAGATGGAAAAGGTTTTGATAGAAGTTGCCGCTTTTAACGGTGTCTTTCAAGGCACCGTAAGGTTCAACGCTGCGGTCTTCGGCAATGCGAAGGAAAATGATACGGTCAATGGTTTGCTGAACAGCAAAGTTTATCTCGT
Source organism: Bacteroidota bacterium (assembly GCA_029558435.1). Next base: position 16,564 of record JAKQEZ010000457.1, on the reverse strand, counting down.
CTTCGTCAAGATGTTTGTTGTTGATTGCAATGCTTGTAGCCAAGTAAGTTCGCCAACTGTCCAACGATTGCAGAAATTCTTTGTCAACGGTGGCAGTTCCTTTTTTATGTAGGTTGCCTTCGATAAACTTGTCAAAGCTGCCTTTCAGCACTCGCTCTTTGCTGAATGTGTCCCACAGAAAGTCAAACTCTTTGAGGTAGTCCTTAAAAGTCAGGTATTTGATACGGGCAACAGATGCTTTGTCGGTAGGGTTGGGCTTTTTGGTGCAGTCGTAAACGGAAAACTCCTCAAAGTCGGTAATGATGCTCACTGGAAGTTTGGCACTCCAACCATATCTGCGGACTTGGTAAGCGGGTTGAATTTCATCTTTGACCGCAACGCTCGGTTTCTTGGCTTCCACAAAGAAAAGTCGTTTGCCGCCCACCAGTCGGAATGAATAGTCGGGGGCTTTGGTCGCCTTGCCGATTTTTACTCTGTCCTCATGGATTACCTCTCGGTATGCTTCGGCATAGCCGTTTTTGTTGTCAATGTCCCAACCCAATGCCTTGAAGAAAGGGTCAATAAAGTCACGCCTTGTAAGGGTTTCGTTATAGTCGGCTTTTTTGTAGCTATCGTATTGCTCGGTGAATCGCTCCACCAGTTCGGAAATTTCGTTGTATGCCTCCTGTTTGCTTGTCATTCAGTTAATTCAATAATCATTTATTAAATGTGATTATAGCAAAGGTAAAATTTATGCTTCTTAAAAAGACACACCGGCTGTTTTTTGCGGGTGGGAATTGCACTCTTCCCGCTTTTTTGTGGGTGGGCTCGCGGGTGGCAAAAAGCGGGATGTGTGCAATAGCGTAGCCATAAAATTTTTGTGCGGGGGATTTTTAATTTTTTTTCTGCGGGTGGGCGAGGGTGGGGTTTGTCGTGTTTGTCAGTTGTTGTCCGAGGTCGTTTTTTTTTGTCAAAGAAGTGGAACTTGTCAGGTAAGGGAAACGCTGAAATACCATTGCCGCTAACGTTTCGGGGGTTTGCGATGGCGGGGAGTTTTAGCACTAAACTTCATTCGGAGAACTGAACTTCCACCCTGCACAAATGTGTCTGCGAAGCACGGAATCCCCGCTATCGCAAACCCCATGTTACCGGCTGCCCTGCTGTCTGTCGAAGGTGTTGTCGTGTCGGGTTAGCACTAAACTGTCAAGGAAGGGCTTTGGAATGGAAGGACTGAACTGTCGGTTAGGGGGTGCGTGGGGTATTTTTATTTTTTAGAAGGGTGGGAGAAAAAAATTGAAGTTTTTGTTTGGGCGGCAGAAAAAAATACTCTCTTGCAAGTTTTGGTCTGCGGGGTGGCTTGTGCGACTTGCAAGAGTGTATTTTTTTAGTGCGTTGCCTGTCTTTCGGTCTTTGTCATGGCAACATTGTCGAGCGTGATGCAAGAACTGAAAATTGTCGTGCGAAAAGTGTTGAGCGGATTGAAAGAAGCATAAAGTGTCATGCGAAAAGTATGGAACGTCATTGTAGAGCTACCGATTGTCATGACAACATTGTCGAGCGGATTGCGAAAAGTGAAAAGAGGAACGGCAACATTGTCGAGCAGGTTAAAAGAAAATAAAAACCGCCTTGCAACTTTATGAATTGTCAAGGCGGCTTTACCGATTGTCATGTGAGATTACTTTTTGCGTGGCTTAGTAAACTTGATTTTGCTCACTTGTTTATACTGAGGGCTTGTCGCTCCGAAAACTGACTTCACATATTTTTTCACTTCCTGTGCAATGTCGTAAAGTCCTGTCTTGTCGGCATAAAGAATGTTGTTGCGGGCAATACGTGCATTGCTGATAGCTGTTGTTGCGTTAATGACTGCGGTGTTTGTCGTTTTCAAGTTGTTGTGAAAGTTTGTAAGTGATACTACTTGCAAGTCCACTTCGTTTGGTGCATAGGTGGGTTCTGATATTATCAACTCACCTAACTTTCCAACATTCTCAATAATGCTGTCATAGCTTTGTTGTGAAACGGAAATCTGTTTATCTTCTGCAAGTGTATCGGGTGGAGTTGGTGGCGTTTCGGGTTTTGGCCTTTGCTTTTACGAGCACCCTGAACTTTTCTGTTTAAAGTTTTCGCATCCTTAATCAATTCGTCTGTTGCATCGGTAGCTTCTAAAGCATTTACTAACCGTGTGGCTAATGGCTTAACAGGATTGAAAGCAATTTGCCGAGCATTTGTTGCATTGATGAAAGCTGTGTTGGCTGCGTTTACATCTGCTACTGCATTTTCCGCATTTGTGCGAAGCGTGTTAAGCGATGGAATTTGAATTGCAATTTTAGAAGGATTGTAGGAGCCACCGTAGCCGTTGCAGAAGGAAATCATGTCCTCGAAGTTGGCTACATTTTTTGCGTGTCCGGTTTCTGATGTGCTTGCCATGTTATTTGATTTTGGTGTGATTAAATAGTTGTGTTGATGAATTCTGATTGTGAAACTTGTAGTGCTTCTGCTATTCTATCCATGTAATCCAGTGTAAGATTTACAGTTCCGTTTTCAATATTCCATACATATTGTCTGTCTGCTTTGATTAGGTCGGCAAGTTGTTGCAGGGTCATGTTCTTTTTCTTCCGCAACATTTTGATGCGTTTGCCGATAATCACCTTTGAGCTATATGTGAAAGAACTACGCAAAGGACTGTATTTGAAATGAGAGTGTTGTAAATACAGTGTCACTACAAAAACAAAAGCCCCCGATACAATCGAGGGCTTTTTGAAGAAGTGCTGAGTTAAAATTCTTCCGCATGTCTTAAAACTTGTAGTTATATCCGATGCGGATTACCTGTGTTTCGTAATAATCGTAACCCACATAATTAAAGCCGTTGCCTCTTATATCTTCTCTCACCACCATTGTATTGGCAAGGTCGGTAGCATTGAGGAACAACTCACCTTTGCCCTTTTGAATTAGTTTTTTTACACCAAGGTTCAAGGCAAAACGATGTCCGATTTTGCCTTGCGGAACAAGGTCGGGTGCGTAATAAATGCCTGTCAACTGTAATTCAAATTTCAACGGCAAATGAAAAAAGGTGTTCAACTTTGCGTTGCCTGAAAAGATTTGTCGAGTGGGTGAACTGTATGTTGTTTCCTGCGGATATTTATTTAGAACTGTAAAAGCATTTAGTCGGTTATGATAACCGTTCAGATTAAGGTTGAAGGAAAACAGTTTTGTAATGTCTTGCGACAAGGTTATATCTAAACCTGTGGCGTAGCTTCTGCCCGCATTTTGCATCACGGAATAGATGAGTGTAGTGTTTGGAACTATCGTCCGTATTCTTGTGATTGTTCCGTCTGCCAAGCGGTGATAAGCGGCTGAATAAAAATATCCGCTCTTCCAATTGGTTTTGTAGCCCAACTCAATCAAGTGTGTGAACTGCGGACGAAGTGCAGGGTTTCCAACTTTGATAATTTCCGCATCGTCATACTTTGGAAAAATGCGAATGTCCACTTCGTTTGGTCTGTCAACCCTGCGGTTGTAGAAAATGGAAATTTTATTGTTGTCGTTTACTTTGTAAGCCAAGCGAACATTCGGAAACGGCTGTGTATAGTTATATCCATCGGTTTTGTAAGTGGGATGAATTGAACCTACCACATAATTTATGTTTACATACTCTACCCGCAAACCAACTTCGGCTTCAAACTTTTTGCTTTCATAAACATAGTTGGCATAAAGTGCAGGAATAATTTCTTTGTAAGTAGCTGCACCGCCTGCGGTGGTATCTAAAGGCGAATTAAGTCCTGGAATAAATTTCATGTTGGTAGGAATTTCCCGCCAACGAAATTTTAAGCCTCCTTCAATCCGTCCGTATTTGAGCGGACGGACATAATCGGTATTTATATCCACTACATGCTCGTCTGAAATCAATGCGAAAGCATCTTTGCCTGAATAAGTGGGCAGTATGTTGTCGAAAAAATATTTCTCGTCCTCGCGGTGAAAGGTGTAATTGACACCTGCGTTCAGCACATGCCCCAACTGTTTAAACTTGTGCTGATAGGCAGCAGATGCCATAACAGTAGTTTTCAGTTCATCTTCTAAAAACTGCCACAATCGAAGCCGCTCTGATAAATCTGAATTGAAAAAAGGCTGGTCGCCATTGTCAATAATTTTTTCTAAACCATACAAGCCCGAAACGGTAAGCATGTTGTGGTCGTTCATATACCAATCAATTCCTGCTTTTGCATTTGCAAAATGCGTGTTGCGGTTTCGCTTGGTTTGTTGCTTGATGATTGTGCCGTCATCATAAGTTCGTGTTACAAATTCATTTTTATTCAGCGTTTGCGTATAGAGATAATCGCCTTGAAAAAATGCGTTCACTTTGTTTTTGCGATAGTTGAACGACAGCGTGGGATTTACTTTTGGCGTAAACTGATATTGCGGACGAATGGTTGGAAGATTTTGTTTTCGCACCCACAAAGAACCTAACCCTGTTGCAATTCCCGCCTTGCCGTTAAAGCCGTCTTGTTTGTTTTTCTTGTAAATGATGTTGATGATACCTGCATTTCCGTTGGCATCATACTTAGCAGAAGGGTTATTTATGATTTCAATTTTTTCAATGGCGGATGCAGGGATATTGTCTAACCCCGTTTGGCTTCCCATGCCTGTAAGAGCGGTTTGCTTACCGTCAATCAGCACGGTTACTTTGTCGCTGCCCCGCAACTGCACTTTGCCGTCTTGCACCGTAACACCGGGCAGGTTTTGCATGGTTTGCAAAACCGAACCACCGCTTTGGCTGATGTTGTCCTCTACGGAAAAGGTTTTCTTGTCCATCTTTCCGCTTACTTCATCTTGTTTGGCGGTAACAGTTACTTCGCCTAAAGTTTGAGTGCTTTCTTCCAACTCTACAGTCGGCACTTCTAAAAACTCGGAAAGCGTTCCTACAAAAAGCGATTGGCGTTTTGTGGTGTAGCCCACATAGGAGATTTCTAAAAGATAGTTGTCGGGTTTTACATTGGACAGCGTAAACCGCCCTTCTTCGTTGCTTACTGTGCCTGTTACAAATACAGTGTCTTTCTCAGTTTTCAAAACCACGTTTACAAAAGGCAAAACAGTTTTTGCTGTTTTGTCTTTTATTGTTCCTGAAACGCTAACCAATTTGGTTTGTGCAAACGAAACTGTAAAAGCAAAAAGAAATAATGCGAGAACTACCAGTGTTTTTCTGTGCATTGATTTACTCTTTTACTTTTTTAATGAAATTGCCGTTGCTGTCAAAAATCAAATCTGTGCCTTTGATTTCTGCTTCATAAGTTATTGTGCCTTTGGCATCAGTAATTTTTGCGGCTTCTTTAATTTTTTGACCTGAATGATTTTTTGAAACATACTCTTTGGCATTGGCAGGAAGTTCATCAAGTTTGATTTCAATTTCTGTTTCAAGAATGTTTCCCGAAGCATCTAACAAAACGGAATAGTCGGTTTCGCTGACTTCAAACTCTGCTTCGTAGTTGCCGTTTTCTTTTTCCCACTTTAGCTCTTTAGCTTGGGGATACTTGTTTTGCAAAGCTGTTTTTACAGTTGCAGGAACGTCTTTGTCCTGAATTTTTTGTGCGTTGGCAAATGCTGCTGTGAGCATTACTGCTAAAAGGATTATTGAGTTTTTCATTGCCTTGTTTTTTTGTTGAATTAAAAATTACAAGGCAAAGGTGAAACTCGATTTAGAAGAAATTCTGAACGCTTAGAATAAAATGGAAAACGAATGGAGATTTTCGGAGTGACAGTAAGATACTGTCCAGTTATTTATGTCGGCAATTTTCTTTACAATGGATAAGCCCAAACCTGTTCCTTGTTCAGACGGATTGACTTTTGAAAAGCGGTTAAACAATTTTTCCTGAACCAAGGCAGTTGCCTGACCCGTATTTGAAAATGTAAGTGAGTGATTAGAAAGTGTAATTACAATTCTGCCGTTAGGAACATTATGCCTGATAGCATTGAGAAAGAGATTATTGATTAGCACTTCAGCTAAAACAGGATTTGATTTTGTTTCAAGCGGCTCTGACAGCTTTGTTTCTATGGTTATGTTTTTTGCTTTTGCCTGTTCCGTAAAAAAGCCGATGTGTTTTTCAATCAATTCATTCAATGAAACCGTTTGCTTATCGCTGTAACTTTCGTTATCAATTTTAGAAAGCAAGAGTAAATTTTTGTTCAAACGATTTAACCGTGAAACATTCTCGTTTAAGGAACTTAAAATTTCTGACTGCTCTTTTGTAACATCTGAACGCTGTATGATGGTATCTATCTTTACCTGAAAAACTGCTAAAGGTGTTTGCAGTTCGTGGGCTGCGTTTTCAATAAACTCACGCTGGCTTTTGTAAATGGTTATGTTTCTCTCAATTAGTTTTTCAATACTCTGATTTAAGCGGTTAAATTCTTCAATGTCTGTTTCTGCTAATTGCGGTTGCTTGCTCTTGTCAATTTCAAATTCTTCTATCTGCTGCAATGTTTTGTAAAATGGTTTCCATAATGTAACGGATAACTTACGAGTAATAATAAAAAGCCCCACAAGCAGAATGAGAATGACAGCAATGAACAAAAGAGCAATGCTTTTCATCAAATCTTCTGTTTCAACTAAGTTAATTCTGGCTGTGTAGGTGTAAGGTTGCTGCTGAATGGTAACAGGTGTATTGAGTTCCCTGTATGGTTCGTTCTCGGCATCTAAGGTGTCGAAGTAAGAAGTGTAAAACAGTGTGTCTTTAGCGATGTGATTGAATGGTTCAATTTTTACGTTGCGGTTGTATTTGTTCCAGTTTGGAATTTCAGAAATAGTTAGTGTCGGTAGTGAATATTTAAAAAACTCGTTCTTATGGAGTATCAGCGTTTCGTCTGTTTCTTGCATGTATAAACGCTCCGTAATGAAATAGAACAATGGAGCGGACACGCTTAAAACCAACACCGAAAAAATGAGGTAAGCCCTTGAAGTTTTATGTAGAAGTTTTTTAGTCATGCTGCCATTTGTAACCTAAACCGTAAACGGTTTTTATGTAATCACCGCTACCCGCCTCATTCAATTTCTTTTTCAAATTTTTGATGTGTGCGTAAACAAAATCATAATTATCCAGCATGTCCGCCATATCACCCGAAAGATGTTCTGCAATGGCACTTTTTGAAAGCACTTTATTTTTGTTGCCAACTAAGTAAAGCAGTAAATCAATTTCCTTTTTGGTAAAATCTTTCAGTGCGTTGTTTATGCTTACTGTTTTTGAAAGGATATTGATTTCAATCTCGTTGAAAGCAATAATGTTGCTGCCTTTGAAATTTTTACGCCTGATGAGTGCCTGTATTCTTACAAGCAATTCGGATAGATGAAAGGGCTTTGTCAGATAGTCGTCCGCTCCAAGATTAAAACCTTCTATGCGAGTTTCTAAAGTTTCTTTTGCGGAAATGATTATCACTCCTTCGGTTTTATTTTGTCTTTTAAGTTCTTTCAGAATTTGAAAGCCGTTGCCGTCAGGCAACATTAAGTCAAGTAAAATGCAGTCGTATTCGTAAGAGGAGATTTTGTCAATAGCCGTTTTAGCATTGACAGCCAACTCACAAACAAAGTCGTTACCCGTCAGGTAAGTTTGTATGCTATTCGCAAGTTGCTGTTCATCTTCTATAACCAAAACTTTCATCGTGCGAATTTACCGATTGAATTTTGAATACTTTTTGAATTGGTGAAATATGATGCCGGTATTTGCATTACAAAGAACAGCCCCGTTTTCGGGGCTGTTTGTTTTTGGCTGTTTTGTCTTTATAGTGCGTGGCGATTGCACTCTTTTGGCTTTGCCTTTGGGTTGGCTTTGTGCGTTAGCAGGCAAAGACAAATGTGTGCAATGTGCGTTGGCATTAAAAACTTCAATTTTTTTGTGCGTGGGGAAAAAATAAAAATACGAAGGGTGGGTCTGTCGGTGAAAAGAGATTGTCCTAAAGTCGGTATTTGTCTTTTGTCTGTCAAAAAGAAGCACTGAACTTTGGAGTTAGCAGAGAACTTTTAGGGTTGCAGGTAACGTTTTTGCGCTTTGCGTTCGTGCGGGTTTTCGGAGCACAAAACTGTCAACCCAGCACAAAAGCCCAATTGGAAAACTGAACTTGAATGTAAGCACGTCAGCCCGCATGACGCCAAACGCATGTTGGCTGCTGTGCTTTCTTTAGTCAATATTCCAATAGTTTTCAGGGTCTCCTTCAAATGCACTATCAATCGTGTCATCATCATAACCATAAGCACCACCATATTTGTCATAACTTGGGCTGTAATCGTCATAATCATCAAAGTCATCATAATCAGGCTCGTAGCCTTCTTCATCTTCTCCCAATTCTACGACACCAAATAAATTTTCGTCTGCCTTTAAACTACTAAGAAAATCTTCGAATGCAGTTGAAACATTTAATGTTCTGTTTTCAGTTAAAATGACAGTTCCATTTAATAATAATTGGTTGACCGTTTTTCTGAATTCATCTGTATTTTTATTATTAAAAAAATTAGCAAGAAGTTTATGTGTGTTTGTTTGAAGTTTTATGCCCCTGGAATCACAACAGTCTTTAAACCATCTTAATGAACATAAACTAGAAGGGTTTTGCAAAATTGACTTGTAAAGATTGTCTATACCAAAATGTTGTAATTTTTGCTCTTTTATCCTTCCTATACGATAGTGGACTCTTGGCGTTTCCTTTATTGACAATGCGAATTCAAATTCTGAAATAGCTTCGTCAAAATTTTCAAGTCCTGATAAAACCCTTCCTTTTAAATAATGACCGATTTCTGAATTAGGATAGTCATCTAAATATGAATCAATTAAAGGTAAAGCTCTCTTGTAAATACCTTTCTGCTCTTGACCAAAATTGCCTGAATCAGGAAAGTAGTAAATAACTGCCCTTATAAAATCAAGTTCTGATAATGAGCAGTTAATTGAGTTTGATTTTAATGAAAGTGTTATTTGCTCATATCTACTTTCAATAAGTGTTGTTAAGGCACAGTCACAAGATACATTCTCAAATCCAGCTATTAGTTCGCTGTATGCAGATTTGAAATTTCCATTTTCAATATTAGTGATTGCATTTTGGAAATGTAAGTCTCCAATACGTTCATTGTCTTTATTTTTTTGATACTTAAACACTTTTTTCCCAACAACTAAACTCTCATTTATTTTTGTCTGGTCATTGAAGGTTTTAGCAAACTCTTTAATCTCGTCATCAATGTAAATATCAGTTGAATTCAATTTTTGCTTAAGAAATAGTCCTTCAAAACTAGTTGCTCTGCTTAGTGCAACGTATGCTTGTCCACTTGCAAAAGTCCCGTTCCCAAAGTCTACGACTACTTTGTCAAAAGTTAATCCCTGACTCTTATGAATTGTAATTGCCCAAGCAAGTTTCAAAGGATATTGTTTAAACGTTCCTACAATTTCTTGTTCAATTTTCTTTTTTTCTTTATTGTATTGGTATTTAATATTTTCCCATATTCTCTTTTCTACAGAGTAGATTTCTCCGTCTTTCAGCTTAACTTTAATTTCGGTATCTGTTAATCCGCTAACCTGACCAATAGTTCCATTTACCCATCTTTTATCTGTATCGTTCTTTATAAATATTACCTGAGCTCCAACTTTTAAAGTTAGTTCAGGTTCTGTAGGATATTTACTTTCTTCGAATTCACCTGAAACTTCTGCATTGTAAGCAAATGGTTCTGTTTTTAATTCTGATAGTTTTTTGAAATTAACTGTGTCAGCTAAATCGTTCTTTGTTGTAAGAGTAATTGCAAAATCATTTTTGTTTAATTCTGATTGAGAGAATACTCTAGTATTTATTTTATTTAAATCTGTTGGGGAAATTTCTTTGACTCTTACTTTGTCCAATAATGAAATAAATGCCGAATCTGTTTGTCGGTAAACTTTTTGAAGTTCAACGGTAAATAAGCTAACTCTTTCAAATACTTTCGCATTGTAGAAATAGGAACTTCCATAAATTTCACTAATAATTTTTTGCTCACCAGTGTTTTTAATAGTGACAGGTTCTAATTGGAATATGTCGCCAACAAAAACCACCTGTTTCCCCCCAAATGGAAGATTTGGGTTTCCACCGTTTTTTCTAAGTGAATAGTCAATTCCATCTATTAAATCAGCACGAACCATTGAAATTTCATCAATGATTAATGTGTCCATTGCAGAGATTATTTTCCGCTTCTCTGAATCTTTCCAAAATATTTTTATGTCTTCATCTTCAGGGAGTAAAGGTCTTAGAGGAAATTGAAAAAAGGAATGGATTGTAACTCCACCAACGTTCACTGCGGCAATACCAGTTGGTGCAACAACGACAAAATCCTTCGAAACTGTCTCAACGATATGTTTTAGAAAAGTTGACTTCCCTGTCCCTGCTTTCCCTGTCAAGAAAAATGACTGATTTGTCTCTTGTATTAACTCAAGAGCTGTTTGAAATTCTATATTGTTGGTGTCAAGTGTCATTTTTTATTTATTATTTTCAATTAGGGTCTGTCCTTTAGCATTGCAGCCAACGGTTGGCGTGTATGTGCAGTAGCGGATTAGAAGCACTTTCCTGTCCGTTTAGCACAAAGTTTTTTAGAAGCACTGACCTTCGATTTACCACTTCACCCGCTATTGCCACATACACGCTGTTACAGGCTGGCGTTCCTGTCGTCCGTGTCTTGCAACCCTTGTCTTTATTAAGTTTTGCAAACAGTCCGAATGTATTTGTGTCGGATTGTGAGTTGGAGTTTTTAAAATTTTTCAGAAGGGAAGGAATTTTTTTAAAACAATTTTTCTCGGGCTGGAGAAAAGCATACTCTTTTTGCAGCTTTGGCTTGTGGGCTGATTTGCGGGGCTGCAAAATGTGTATGCTTTTGCGTTGTGGGTTATATGTAATATTTGAATGCAAGTGGTGGTGCTTTTATGTCTGTGCTTGCCGTTAATATTTCACCGATTTTGTCAGCAAACCTTAGTGTTACAGGTTCTCCGTCTGCATAAATACAAGCGTTGTAATTTAGTTTTGTCAATGCTAAGATGTCTTTCAAAACTTGCGTAATGTCAGCCTCTCCTTTGTTTATTTCTATGAAAATTGGATTAGGAACTTCCATAGATAAAGCAGTTTGAATTTTTGGAACGTGTCCAACTGTCCATAAAAAAGCACTTTTGTCATTTACTACAAATGCGTTGCCTCTAAGTATTGAATAATCGCCTTCTGATTTGTAAAGTTTCAAAGGTTTTGTCTTGGTAATCGTAACTCCAACAAGATTTGTCTCACTTGGCGTTACTTCTTGAAAGGCTTTCCATTCTTGAGCATTAAACTTTGTTTTGGCGTGAATGAAAATTTCCTTTGGATAACTACCATTTTGGTCGTGGTATGATTTCAAAGCCTGTGTCAATAATGCTTTTGCTTCCTTTGGTTTTAAATGATATTCTCCATTTTCAGGATTATACCAAGGCCCAACTTCACCTTTAAAAACAGTTCCGTCTCCATTATCTAAAAACATTTGAGCTGCACAACAAGCATTTTTGGGGTTCTTACTTTTTTCAACCTTTTTGTAAACTAATCCAAGATAGCAAACTCCGTTTCGTATGTCAGACAACTTCCAAGGTTTTCCGCCTGCTTTGTAAAATGCTGCTGTCGAAATAGTCCAAGCTAAATGTCCTTCTATCTTTGTAAAATCTCTTATGGGTTTATCAAACTTGTTTTTGAAATCCCGCCACGCCAATGTGCTTTCTCTTAAAATTTGAGTTGGGATAGTATGTTCAAGCAATCTTGCTTTTAATTGGTCGTGGAATTGAGCATCATAATTATAAGACACAGCTTCTTTTTCCTTTGCTTTTAACTCTATATTAATATCTTCAAACAAAGTGGCTTCATATCTGAAATTCTTTGCTTGTTTCTTTGAAATAAGAGCTTTGGTTTGAACCATTGCTTTTGGTAAAGTTGAATTTGGACGGCAGTATTTGTAAATATCATCTGGAACAATTACGAACCAAACATCAACTTTATCATCCTCATTTTTATTAGCTGCAATTATTTTATTGATATACAATGAAACCAAGTCATAAGTCCTTTTGTGCGTGCTGTCGTTATAAAGCAATTTTCCAATTTCTTCATTGGTTACCTCTTTAAAAACTATATTTTCCGCTTCCCATTTACAGCCAAAAACAGCTTCAAATCCCGGAAACATAGGTCTGGTAATGTTGTTATTGTTGTAAATCGGTTTTTGAATGTGTTTTAAATAGTTTTTAAAAATGTTTAATCCGTCTTTTGTTGCAACAACACCGCTTTTGATTCCATAGAGATTATTTAGCGGACCAAACAATGAAAGCCCGTCTCTTGCATCGGTGCATTTTTGACCGTGTGCAAAAAGTATGTTTGGTTCTTCTATGTAAATCAAGTCTTTCATTCTGATTCTATATTCTCAGCAAATTCTTCTTCAATATCATCTATGTCATTCAAATCGGATAATTCAGCTTCTTCTTCTAAATTGTTATTTGATGGAATATTATAGCTAACAATTCCTTTGAATTGAATTGGCGTATTTGAAACGTAAACCTTTTCTTCGCTACCTACTTCCAAATAAAATGAAGCATCATCATCCGATAAGTGTTTGATAAAAGCTAATAATTTACTTCTCCAATCGTCATTCCACCAATTTTTTCCTTGTCTTCTTCTTGCGGAATGTTGAATGCTTTTAGTTTCAATAACCTTTGTTCCGTCTTCTGTAAAAAAAATGTGAGATGAAATCATTAGAACAGGAAACGGATAAAGTTTTGCTGCTCCCGAAATTCCAAAATGCCAATTTTTGTCTTTCTGTTTGCCAACTAACTGAACTTTATTGAACTTATCTTTCTCCAATATTCCTTTTTCAATCCAATATCCGATTCTGTTTGACATTTGATAGTTCCGAACCAACTTATCTTTCATTCTTAACTCAAATGCTTTATTGAGTAATTGAACAATTAGCCTTTGACATTCAAAGTTTCCGATAAAATCTGTGTTGTATTTTCCTGAAAAAATATCATTTACTGGTATTCTGATAGTCTTGCTGCTATTATATGTTTCTGTATCGGGCAATTGCTGTATGAAATCGTATTCCCAAGCAAATGTGCATAAATAATTCTTGTAAGGAATAGCTGGAAAAGTCAAGGTTCTGGTGTCAAAACCTTTCGGAATTCTCTTTCCGTATTCGTGAAATCTTAACTCAGTCGGAAACGATGTGATTGAAAACCAATTTGAGTCATAAATTTCTTCTTTTTCAATAACGCTTTTATCGTGCAGGAAAATTTGTTGATACAGATGATTGCTTTTTGCAAGGTCAGGGCTGTTTTTGGGAATGTTTTGTTTCTCTAATGCTTCTAACAAATCTCGTAATCCACTTGCCCAAGATTTTTTAAAATCAATTGCATTAAGCCGAACTATGTCAATGTTTATGTCGTCATAAGAAAGCTTCTCATCAATAGCTAACGGAATAATAAAAGTATCGTCATTCAACTGCTTTTTGACTTTTGCAGCAACTGCCAATTCTTTTAAAACCCCTTCTCGCTGATTTGAATATGTAGAGGAAACAATTAAAAACTTACAAGCATTTTCTCTGATTTCTTTTTCGATATTGCTCCAAAAATCTACGCCCTTATCCAAAAAAAGAACATCACACCAAACTTCATAGCCTAATCCAATAAGTTTTAACGCCAACCATTTTGTAAAATCATTGTCGTCAGGCGTTGCGTGGCTTATGAATATGGTCTTTCTCATTCAATATGGGAATGCGGTTTAGCATTATTCTGCTTCTACTGTACTTTCACTTTTTACTATTTCCAAAAACTCATTCAAGTCGGGATTGGTTTTTATACAATGCTGTGCAGAAAACAAGCTGCCGTTCATATTCTTTAGATGTAAGTCAAAATATTCCAACATTTTTGGGTCGCTGTCCACAAGAATTGAATTTCTGCTTTCTTCAATGCAAATCCGTCCCGTAGTTCCAGAACCTGCAAAAAAGTCAAGAACTAAAGAGCCAGGGTAAGAAAGACCTTTTACAAATCTTCTAATCAGTTCAAGCGGTTTTTGTGTTGGGTGTCCCACACGTTCAACTGAATTGCCATTTAATCTGCCAATCTCCCAAACATTAGTCGGGTTTTTGCCTTTCTCAACGCTTTCAGGATTTAGTCGCTTATCTCGCTTATACAGTTCTTTGGTTTCTTCATCAAACGGAACACGAACAGAATCTAAGTCAAAGAAATATTTATTTGTTTTTGAAAGCCAAATAGCTTCTTCGTGTCTGTTGGCGAAAAAGCGGTGAGCACTCATTCCGTTTTTGTAATACCAAATTACAAGATTGGTGAAACGCAAATCGGTATTATGCCTTGTATAGTGCATAATCTCCAACAAGTCTCCTTTTTTAAGGTCTTGATATTGGAATCCGCCAAAGATTACGCAATTACCCGTTTCTGAAAGCACCCTGTAAATTTCGTCCAGCCACTGCCTTGCCCATTCTAAATAATTGCTGAATGTGTCCCAAGTTGCCAAATCGAGATTATAAGGTGGGTCAATCAAAATTAACTGAACTGAATTATCAGGTAGTTTTTTTAGAAACTTAACTGCGTCCTCAACGAATAAACCGTGATAAGTTTTTTGCGGCAGTTGAGTTTCAATGAAACTGCTATGAGCAACCCCATTTTTTTTGAGCTTGTTCATTGCTATATGCCCTGAATTGTAATGTGATTTATTTCCCATTTTAATTTACGGTTTTAAAGGTTTTAATAAAATATTTGTCAGTAAGAAAATCCTTGCCGAACGCTTCTTTCAACAGCGAAACATCCTCACCTGAAAGTGATTTTGGATTTTTCTCAATCTTAGCAATTCGCTCAAGTATTTCTTTGTCTGATTCTTTGGATTTCAATTGTATGGTCTGCTTTGACAGAACAAATTGCAATACCTCAATTGAACTTGTTTCCTGTTTAATAATGCCTAATGCTTCAAGGATATTTAGAAGAAGCGGACATCTCCTTTTTGCTCCTTCTTCGGTTGCTGCTTCAATTCCGTTTCTGTCACAATAGTTTGCAACAAAAGGAGCAGAGAAGAAGCCTTGATAAATGCTGTTTTTGGTTATTGATTTTTTACGTTCTACACGATAGAGGTAATTCAGCATTAAACCAACTGCGTGCATTTCAAGGAAAACATTTGAAATAAAGGCACCGTCTTTCTTGTTTGCTTTGATGAACTTGCTGATTGCCTCATTGAATTGTGGGGGCTGAGTATTCATTTCCCAAGACGGAATATCGCTGTCTTTATCTTTGAAACCAAAGTCAAGTTTTTTGAATACAGGTTTTAAAATTTCTGCAAACTGTTTCCCTTTTGGTGTAAGTTGAAGGACGTATTCGGTATCTGCACCGACCTTTCTATCATCTACAATCAATCCAAGTTCCATAAGAGCTTGCAACTTGTATTTTGTTTGCCTCTGAAAAGCACCTAACCTGTCCCCTCCAAGATTTCCTCTTATTCGGATATATTTGCTGTCAAGATGAGTATTCTTTAAACGATTGCTTTGAAGTGTTTTTAAAATGTATAGAATGTGGCCGAGGTGAACGCCTTGCGGGAAATGATAACTGGCTTCTGTAAATTCTCCAATTTCTCTTAGAAACTTAACCCAAGAGCCAAATACAGAAAGATATTTTCCAACTTTAAATTCACCTTGTTCGTTAATTTCCTGTTGAGTCGGCTTGTGTTCCAGTTTTTCCGCCAGCGTATAGTAAGCATCAATCAAATCTTCTTTCGTGATTTCTCTTCCTGCCTTGTCTTGACTGTCCAGAATTTCTTCAACCTCCGCATCAAAGATTACAGAACACTTTGGCGAATACTCATAAACAATCTTTTCTACTCTGCCGGTTTTAGAATTTTTCTTTTCGCTCTTTCCTTTTGAAAGATAGTCCCGTATGTTATTTGCTTTTTTATAGTTGCTGATAAAATCAAGAATTACAACTCTGTCTTTTCCCGTGCAAAGTCGTAAGCCTCTACCAAGCTGTTGAATGAAAACGGTCTTTGATTCAGTCGGTCTTAAAAAAAGTAACACTCGCAAGTCAGGGAAGTCAACACCTTCATTAAATAAATCTACGGTGAAAGCAACTGTAAATTGGTTATCCCTGAATTGTTGAATCAGCTCGTCTCTGTTGGGAGTTTGTGAAGTTATCGCAAAAGACGGTATTCCGTTTTCATTGAAAAATTTTGCCATTGCTTCTGCGTGTTTAACTGAACAACAAAAGCCAACGGCTTTATAGCCTTTTCCTTTTTCAATGTATTCTTTTAGAATTTGCTCATTACGGTCTTTTATTATCAAATACCTGTCAAGGTCATTCACATTGTATTTGTTGCCTTGATACCTGATTTTTGAATAGTCGATATTGTCTTTTAACCCGTAATAAGTGTATGGAACAAGAAAGCCGTTTTCAATGGCTTCATTTAAAGTGTATTCAAATACTTTCTGATAGTCGAATAGCTCAAAAATATCCTTCCTGTCCATTCTGTCAGGTGTGGCAGTCAGACCGAGCATAAAGAAATTCGCCTGAAAATATTCCAGAACTATTTGATAAGTTGGTGCTTG
>JAKQEZ010000391.1 GCA_029558435.1 Bacteroidota bacterium | reverse complement strand
AATTGGATAATCTTTTGATGAGCAATGAAGAAGTAGGTTACATTGCCGTTCAGAAAAAACCAGCGGTAACTATTTTTCCAGACAGCATTGTGGTAACCAATAAACGTATCATTTTATACAAACCTAAAAACTTAGGATTATCCATGGAATTCATTGACTACGATTGGGATAACATCGCAGGTTCGTTTGTAAAAGAAGGCATTTTAGCAGATTTTACCTTTACAACCAATTCCGATTTAACGCAAACCGTTGATTATTTACCAAAAAATCAAGTGCTAAAATTATACACTTACGCCAAAGAGCAATTGGATTTGTTAAAAAAGCCAAAAGTTGCGGCTCCAGTTGTCGAAGAAGTCAAAGTAGAAACTCCAATTGAAACTCCTGTTCAAGAAGCCGAAGTTGAGGAAATTCCAACAGAAGGGGTAACACTTTATACTGAAATTATGCCAACTTCAAACGATATTATTCGTGATACAGAAGTAGAAGCTCCAATTTCGGAAGAGAAAGGTTTAGCGCATTTAACACAAGACGAATTGTTTGCCAAACTTCAGAACTATAAAAAATTATTAGACAACGGATTAATTCTTCAGGGAGAATACGACCGATTAAAATCAGAAATTTTAAAATATTTGTAAGATAAAATTAAAACCCAACACTTCAAAATGTTGGGTTTTAATTTTAAACTTTAACAAAAAACCCTCACAATGCTGCAAGGGTTTTAATATATTTTGTGATGCTGAAACGAGTTCAGCAAAACAATTAATATCTGTAGTATTCTGGTTTGAATGGACCTTTAACATCAACTCCAATGTAAGCGGCTTGCTCTGGGTTTAATGTTTCTAATTCCACACCTAATTTAGCTAAGTGAAGTGCTGCTACTTTTTCATCTAAATGTTTAGGTAACATATATACTTCATTTTTGTAATTAGCGCTGTTTGTCCATAATTCAATTTGAGCTAAAGTTTGGTTTGTAAATGAATTTGACATTACAAAACTTGGGTGACCTGTAGCACAACCTAAGTTTACTAAACGACCTTCAGCTAATATGATAATTTCTTTACCGTTTACGTTGTAAATATCAACTTGTGGTTTAACTTCGTTTTTAGTAGCTCCGAAGTTTTTGTTTAACCAAGCCATGTCAATTTCAGTATCAAAGTGACCAATGTTACAAACAATGGCACCATGTTTCATTGATTCGAAATGACGACCAACAACAATGTCTTTATTACCGGTAGTGGTTACAATAATATCAG
>JAKQEZ010000383.1 GCA_029558435.1 Bacteroidota bacterium | reverse complement strand
ATGCCAAACGGCGGAAACGCTTCCCACCCCACTGCGCCTACGGCGCAGAACAGGCGGGCGAAAATTCCTTCCCCCCAACCCCCTTCCTTTTCGCCCGCCTGATTGGACGGCCAGATTTTTTTGCGAGCGGACGGCGGGGCCTCAATTTATTATAGCCATGCCATATTTATTTTCACGATTTCTAAATGCTTCCTCGCCACCTTCAAGAATTTCTTTAATGCTTTGATTGATAGTTTGGTTTTCGATACTACCGCTTATATAATCACCTTCATTGTCAAGACGCGCAACAATGATTTGTTCTGCGTCTGCATTTACGACTAAATTGGCATTGTGTGTAGACATAATAATTTGACGAGAAACTTTGGCTTTTCGGATGAGCGGAACCAATTCGTGCATGATAAAATTATTATCTAGGTTATCTTCTGGTTGGTCAATGATAAACACCTGTTTTGCCGTTGCTGTAGCAAGAAAAACTTTCAATAATAATGTTCCTCTTTGGCCAATCGATAATACTTCCGTCGATTTTCCATTCAATTTTACAATTGCCCGAACTCGCATAAATTGAGGCCAGTTGGTAAAAATATATTCAAGCATTCCGTCTACTCCGCTCCTATTGAAATAAAGTTTGGTTGATAAATCTTGTTTGACCCAATTGGCAATAGATATTAGCGTGATGTGTTTTGCTGTGCCGTCAGTATTCTTACCGGCAATTTCTTCCCTGAGATCATTCTCGTTTTTAATTTTTCTATTATCAACAAAGCTACCGAGAACATCATTGCAAAATTGCTCCTCATCAAAAACAATATCACCCTCAATTTCAATGCCTTGAATTATTTTTTCAAACAATTCTTTCTCTTGTGCTTCAGAATCGTTGCGAGAACTCTTAAATTCGGCAAATTTTACATCTATCTGCTCTTTTAATTCGTTTAGTCCGCCCTCCACATTTACAAGAATATCATTGCGCTGTTTGATAAATTCGGAAAGCCTTATAATTGCGTTTTTGTAATTTTCTAAATCCTTATTCGCATTATTTATTTGTTGTTGTAGCGTTTGGCTGGACTGCAAAAGTGTATTTACATCTTCTTTTATGCCCAGTTTCGAAAGTTCGGCTTTTTTCCCAACAATATCTTTTCGCAATGTATCCATTTCGGTTTTAATCTGCCCTTGAATCTGGCTAATTTCGACAAGCTGTTTTTTTGAATCGATTGGAGTTATTGTCGGCTTTTCATCAGGATATAAACCAGCCAATCTTTTATTTAAAGAATTGATACTTGTGTTTACGACAAGAGTGTTTAATTCTTTGGCTGTTTCATCAATTTGTTCAAGAAGCTCTTTTAGTTTGAGTCCTCGTTGCGTGTTTTTATTTATTTCTTCAAGGGTGGTGCGGGTTTCTTTTGAAGTGAGGCGTTTTTGTTGTGCGCCAAGTTTTTTTAAATATGACGCAATCCATTTTTCAAAGTCAGTCGTTTCATTATATCCAATTTGCTTATAGATATTAAAAACATCACCGAGGGATTGGTTGGTGTTTTTAATCTGTGCAAGTATTTCTCTTGCTTTAAAAATATGCGCTTGTTGGCTTAATTCGGCAATATCAATGCCAATAAGCTCGCAAATTGTTTTAGTCAATTCTATATCGTTGGTCGCAAGCCCGCTTAATTGCTCTTGCCCTAAATATAAAAATGGAAGTTCTAAATTTTCATGTTCGGCAAGTTGTTTTTGAAATTCTTGCTTATTCAAGTCCTTGTCGACTAAAGTTGTTTTGGTAATAAAACTTGGCGCTGGATCAGTTGCTACTTCATTGTCTCTATAAAATTCAATTATTTTCTTTTTACCATTTTGGTCGACTTTCAAATGCTCCTCATTTAAAAACGCGAACGCTTCCAAAAGCGCACTTTTACCGCTCCCTCGCCCGCCAATAACCGTTATCAATTCTGAATTAAGCGGAATTGTAATATTGGGCAAGATAAAATTAATCCGCCCGTCGATTGTCAAATTTTCGAAATAAATCTTTTTTCTGTCTTCGTATGGTGAGTTTTCCTGAATTTTAACCCTATCTTCCGGCTCAAAAATTATTTGCTTAAGACCATCAAATGTTTGGTCGGCCTTAATCCAAGTAAAGCAAGCTCCAATTTCTGTTAATTTTCTTGCGTCGGAGCATTTAATTTGAGTTACGCTTTTGTTGCCATATTGGGGATCCTTTCCCTCGATAATATTTTGCACTCCATTGGATAAATTTGCGCTACGGGGCAATTGAACTATTTGGCAAAGTTTGTCTTTATAAACTGAAATATGAGCATTGCCACCGCTTGCTGTGTTGGAAAATTTAAAAAGACCATTATCCGTCCCAATATGGGCAAAAATACACAGGCCACCTTTTTTGTTGGTAATCGTTAATATTTCTTGAGCTGTTTTCGTTGAGTTTAACGGCTGATTTTGGGTATTAAAAACGCCATTTGTTAATCCTAACTCTGTTAGGAAATGGTCTATTGATTCAGCCCAATTGTCGCGCCACTTTTTTTCTGGATCAAATATGCACAAAATATGTAATCCCTGTGCAGATGAAACTTCAACGCCGGGCAAAATGGCAATTTCCCGAGATGAATTTTTTGCCTCATTTATAAGTGCGTCAATTTCCCTACCTGTATTATGGTCGGTGATACCAAAAACACTTATGTCCGTAAAAAATTCAACATATTTTATAAATAGCTTAGCGTATTTTTGGGCATCAATCTCTTTCTCCTGAGCAGTAATTTCTGTTTCAGTAAGTCCGGTTGCTGTTATCAATTTTTGTAGATCAGCTGCACTCAAACTATTATTCCCGAGACAAGTATAATTTGCATCCAATCTTGTCTGGACTTGCAAATCCCATTTTCTCCAAACCGATCCTTTTGATAATAGATTATTAGCCATATTTTGTTTATTCGGTTGTCTTAACTATTTTATATTTCTTTTTATCAAGCAATTTTAAATCGCCTTTGTTTTTCCAAATTTCTTTGAAATCCTTATTTCTCATTGTTCTAATGTGCCCAAGATAAACAGAAACAAAATAGCCGTTGATTTTCATTTCCTTTGTCGCTTTTATATTTTTCTCGGCGATTTTAACATAATCAGAATCAAGTTCTATGCCGATATATTTCCTGCCTAATTGCTTGGCCGCGACTGCTGTTGTGCCTGTTCCCATAAACGGATCAAAAACAACATCGCCTTCATCAGTGGTCATTAAAATTAACCTTTCAAGTAGCGGGATAGGAAGCTGGCAAGGGTGTTCATCTCTTCGCTTTTTGTGCCTTATTCGGTGAATATCATTCCAAACATCAGAAAGAAGCGGGCCAAATCCATGCGCCTGATCTTTCTTCCCGCCATAATCTTTTAAAAATTCATCGCACGCTCGACATCTGGGGTGTGGGTATCTAATATCATAAAACTTAAAATCTTTGTGAGATTTTGATTTTGTGTAATACAAAATACCATAATGATTTGGCAATAAAGTTTTTCCCATTGGCGCGCCGCCGGAATCCCAAGCGATCCAATGTCTGAAATAAGCAATTTTGTTTAAATGCTCAGCG
>JAKQEZ010000341.1 GCA_029558435.1 Bacteroidota bacterium | reverse complement strand
TGACAGTTTGGAAAACTTTGTTTTAAAGGATAACAATTTGGCAGTTATCAAGAGTTCGCCTGAGTTCTTGACAAATAAAAACCCAAACACGCCAACAAACCGAATTCTTACGTCGCTGTTTTCAAAAGACAGACTTTCGTTTATTTTAAAATATGCTATTGCTTATGTGGACGAGAAAAAGGGAATTGAAAAACATGTAATGCGTTACCCTCAAATCTTTGCCACAAAAGCCATTGAAAACAAATTAGAAAGCGGAATTAAAAAAGGAATTATCTGGCACACACAAGGTAGCGGTAAAACCGCTTTGGCGTTTTACAATGTTCGTTACCTAACCGATTATTTCCAAAAGAAAAAAGTAATACCCAAATTCTATTTTATTGTTGACCGCTTAGACTTGCTTATTCAGGCAAAACGAGAATTTACTGCTCGTGGCTTGATTGTTCATATTGTTGATTCAAAAGCTGATTTTGTAAAGTCAATTAAAACCACAACTGCCATTCACAACAATTCTGGCAGGGCTGAAATTACGGTGGTGAACATTCAAAAGTTCAGCGAAGAAGCCAACGTAACACAAAAGCAAGATTACGACATAAGTATTCAGCGAATTTACTTTTTAGATGAAGTTCACCGTAGTTACAATCCGACAGGAAGCTTTTTAGCAAACCTTTTTAACTCAGACAAAAATGCAATAATGATTGGCTTAACTGGAACACCGCTCATTCAGAAAAATCGAAAAACAACATCCATCTTCGGCGAGTACATTCATAAATACTATTACAATGCTTCAATTGCAGACGGCTACACGCTGCGGTTAATTAGAGAAGGCATTGAAACTAATTACAAAATACAGCTTGAAGAAGCTCTCAAAGAAATTGAAATACTAAAGGGCAATGTAGATAATAAGATTATTTTTGCACATCAGCGGTTTGCAGAACCAATGCTTGATTACATTGTGCAGGATTTTATTAAAAGCAGAAAACTGTTTAATGATAACAGCATAGGCGGCATGGTGGTCTGCAGCAGTTCCGAACAGGCAAAAATGTTGTTTAAAA
>JAKQEZ010000326.1 GCA_029558435.1 Bacteroidota bacterium | reverse complement strand
AAAGCAGTGGCAACGTATGATAAATTAATTGCTAACTACAAAACGAGTTCGTATGTGTCAAAATCCATCTTAAAACAAGGGTTAATTTATTACAACAACAATAAAAGCGAACCTGCTTTAGGAAAATTCAAAAAAATAGCTGCTGAATTTCCAAATTCTCCAGAAGCATTGGAAGCTGTTGCAACTGCTCGTTTAATTTATGTAGATACAGGAAGAGTAGAAGAATATGCTAATTGGGTGAAAACCTTATCCTTCGTTGAAGTTTCTGATGCTGAGTTAGATAATACCATGTATGAATCAGCAGAAAAACAATTTTTGATGAACAATGCCAAACAAGCGATTTCAGGATTTAGCAGTTATTTGGCTAAGTTTCCAAATGGTTTACATGCATTGAAATCGAATTTTTATTTAGCGCAATTGTATTTTGCAGATGGTTTAGAAAGCAACGCTGTGAAACATTACGAATTTGTGGTTGGAAAATCTAGAAACGAGTTCACCGAACAATCATTGGCGCGTTTGAGCCAAATTCATTTAAAAGCGAAAGATTATACCAAAGCAGTTCCCATGTTGAAACGTTTGGAAACAGAAGCAGATTTCCCGCAAAACAAAAAGTATGCGCAATCCAATTTAATGAAAGCGTATTACGAACAAGAAGATTTCAATAATGCAGAAATGTATGCTACAATCGTATTAGCCAATACCAAAGTAGACGACAGAATTAAAAGTGATGCGCAAATTATCGTAGCACGTTCGGCAATAAAAACCAATAACGAAGCCAAAGCCAAATTAGCCTATGCGGAATTATTGAAAATTGCCAAAGGTGAATTAGCTGCAGAAGCCTTATATTACGATGCGTATTTCAAAAACAAAGAAGGGAAATTTGAAGCTTCAAATACAGCCGTTCAAAAAATTGCTAAAGATTATTCAGGATATAAGTTTTTTGGAGCCAAAGGTTTAGTTATTATGGCGAAAAACTTCTACGGATTGAAAGACAGCTTCCAAGCAACCTACATTTTGGAAAGTGTAATTAAAAATTTCACAGAATTCCCAGAAGTTGTTCAAGAAGCACAAACCGAATTGGATTTCATCAAAACCGAAGAAGCAAAACGAAATTCATCAATTACTAATTAATTTTTATAGCGCTGAATTGTCATTTCGAGCGAAGTCGAGAAGCTAAAAGTGTTTGAATAAAAAATAAATTTTACATACATGAAAAAACTAACTATATATTTTCCAATTGTTGCGTTG
>JAKQEZ010000311.1 GCA_029558435.1 Bacteroidota bacterium | reverse complement strand
TTGATTTCTGTTTTTTCCTTTAATAAATTTCATGATGCAAATATACTGAATATCAACAAGATGAGGCCTGAAGATATTGATAAGTTATTCACATTTAGGATGTTAGTAAAGCGTGGGGGTTTTTAGACAGTTTGACGGTTACGTATATGAAACGTTTGGCATTTCGAAGCGATTTCCTGTCAAGATACAACAAAATTTAATACGAGCTAAACCGCTCGATAAACCACTGATTGCCAAATGTTTTATATACGATGTTACAGGTAGGCGTTCTTTCTGTTCTCTTGTCATACAGTTAAATTTTTAAGTCCTTTTTCATCTATAATTATTTTATCGCTTTCAAATGTTGTCACCAAAGCAAACCCGTTATAAAATGGTTCAATTGTCAAGTAACGATTCTTATAAACTTCGTTTCCTTTCTTGTCAATATGAAACCAACCGTTTTTGTCTTTAGCTGTCGCAAAGTTTTTGTGGAAAACTCCCAAGTCAATAAAAGATTTATTGTTGATGAACTTTCCTTTGTTGTCAATGTGTCTGTATAAACCGTCTTGCGATTTAACACAAGCAATACCGTCTTTGTAGTCGCCTGCGAAAACGTAATTGTTTGCATAAAAGCGATTCCCGTTTATGTCAATATGAAAATATTGGTTGTCTGCGTTGCGAACGGTACAAATATTTTCTTGGTAATTTCCTGTCCACAAATAAGAAGCTGAATAAACCTTGTCGCCTTTTTCATTGATATGAAACCAAAGGTTGTTGTCAATTACAGAAGCACGATTGCAGTAAAAACCGAATGTCCGTGAATAGCGATTTAAGTATATCTCGTTTCCGCTTGTGTCAATGTGATAAGCACCTGAATCGTCTATTACTGGTGCAAGTCCTGGTGAATGAAATTTCAATACTTCTGTAAAAGTCTTGTCGAAAATCGGTTTTCCGTCAAATGTAAAATATGTGCTGTCGTCTGAAACTTGTATGTCTTTCCAATTCATTTTTTAAAAATCAAAATGGTTTGTAATTCATTTAAATTGTTTTCGCTATCAAATTGAAAGCCTACGTTTTCACAAAGCGAAATATATTGAGCTGATGTTCTTTCGTAGCTTTCACACATTGCAGACATATTGAGCGAAAGCAAAGACAAATCAATTTTGATTTTATCTGAACAGTTTTCAATCACATATAAGGTTCCATTATTTGGTAATGCTTCAAAACAATTTTTCAAAATGAGGTTGGCTTTTTCGTCATTCCAATCGTGCAACACTCTCGATAAAACAATGGCTTCTGATTGATTCGGGATTTTCTCGAAAAAACTTCCGACTATTTTCTCAATGCTTTGAATTGTTACTTTCTCAATGACTTTGGGCAAGTCAAACAAGACACATTCAATGTTTGAATATTTTGCTTTTATGTTCTCTAAAACTGCTCCGTAACCACCTCCAACATCCATTACAGATTTGTATTTGCTGAAATCAATCATATCAGACAATGTTTTGTAATCATCTTTTGCATATTGATACATTGCTTTGTGATAAGCGTTAAGTTTTTCAGGGTTGTCGTTTAGAAAATCAAAAAATGGTTTATTGTAAATTTCTTCAAACGAGCTATTTCCTGTTTTAATTGAAAAATCTAAATTCTGCCAAGCGGTTAAATGCTCTCCACTCCAATTCAAACAAGCAT
>JAKQEZ010000306.1 GCA_029558435.1 Bacteroidota bacterium | reverse complement strand
TTGCTTTAACCTTTGTAGGGTGATGGTTGAACCAAGAATTGGACTTTGGGCTATTGCCCAGCCTCCTTTTCGTGTTCTGCTCCATGCGTAAGCATGCTCTTGGTCAACACCTAAGCGAATGAGGTTTTTACGCCTTCTCTCCCCTTCCGCCTGCTGGCTCGTTCGCTAAAAATGTCCACCGGACATTTTCTTAACTTTCCACCCTCAATTGTGCCAAATACAATATGTTTTACTTTATCAAAGGAAACCGATTGAGGGTTTACAACGAAAACTCAATTACAGAAACGCTATTGAACGAAAAACAGGCTCTTGACCTAATTACAGCCACACTTAACTTTGACCTAAGTGGCTTGAAATACAAAGAAATTTTGCTTTAGAAATATTTTGCGATTTGTAGTATGATGTGCTACCTTTGACAAAAATTATCTCAAATGATTTCTACCCATAATTACAATAGAATGTCTGATTGGATTAACTATTGTTTATCCAAAGGGAAACTATCGTTTAGCTTAATGGAAGTTAAATCAGCTTTTAAAGACGACACCGCTATTACTATTAAGTTTGGGTTAAATCGCTTGGTTCAGAAACAAAGAATTGTTTCTATTTTCAAAGGTTACTATGTAATAGTTCCACCACAATATTCCGCAAAAGGCATTTTGCCGCCTGCTTTGTTCATAGACGGCTTGATGAAATTTTTAGAGCGTAATTATTACATCGGGCTTTTAAACGCAGGTGCTTTGCACGGTTCAGGACATCAGCAACCGCAAGAATATTTTGTGATAACGGAATATCCCGTATTGCGACCAACAAACAAACGTGGCATTAAAATCAATTATATCAGTACAAAACAATTACCGCCCGAAGCATTGCTTGAAAAAAAGAAAACCGAAACGGGTTATATCAATGTTTCTAATCCGATTTTAACGGCTCTTGATTTAATCAACTACGAAAAACGAATTGGCGGTTTAAACCGTGCTGTTACCGTTATCAACGAATTGTTGGAAAACATAAAACCAAAAGACATTACGCAAGAACTGGTCGGTTATGCAAGTGCAACAATCTTGCAACGATTCGGCTTTATTTTGGAAGAAATTTTGGGCAAACAAAATCTTACCGACAAACTGTTTTCGCTTTGCAAAAAAGCCGACATTAAATTTTATCAAATTCCATTGAAAGCATCGGGCGAAAAAATAAAAGAGCCTATCAATGAAAAATGGAAAATTATAGTTAACACAGATATTGAAATTGACGAATGATACCACAAGCTTTCATAACCGAATGGGGGAATTTTGTTCCTTGGAAAACAAATGAACAAGTAGAACAAGATTTGATAATTTGCAGAGCATTGACCGAAATTTTCAGCAATAATTTTTTGGCAGACAGTTTAGCTTTCAGAGGCGGAACGGCTTTGCATAAACTCTATTTGCAACCACAGCCACGCTATTCAGAAGATATTGATTTGGTGCAAATTCGTCCCGAACCGATTAAAGAAACGATACAACAACTTCAAAAAGCACTTTCATTTTTAGGAAAATCATACGTAACACCCAAGAAAAATAACAACACGATTTATTACAAATTTGAATCGGAATTTCCGCCTGTTCAGATATTGAAACTGAAAGTAGAAACAAATTGCCGTGAACATTTTTCTGTTTTGGGTTGGGAGAAAAAAGATTTTGAAGTTTCATCAAGTTATTTTAACGGAAAATGTGCTTTGATAACTTACAAATTGGAAGAACTGTTAGGAACAAAATTACGAGCGTTGTATCAACGTAGAAAGGGCCGAGATTTGTTTGACTTGTGGAAAGCATTAACAACAACAAAACCCGACATGGATCTGATAATAAAATGTTACAAGGAGTATATGAAACTCTCATTGGACAAACCAATACCAACGAAAAAGGAATTTTTGTTGAACATAGAACGTAAGAAAACAGACAGCGAATTTTTAGGTGATACAATGGCTCTACTGAGACCTGACGAAAAATACAATCACGAAGATGCTTTTCAGACTGTAACAGATTTACTAATTGAAAAAATGTAAGAATATGGCACTTGACAATTTACAAACAGTAGATATAATAGAGGCATTAGAAAATTTTATTGAACGAAAAAGACCACCTGAACACATCAGAACAAAGTTAGACATCGGTTACAAAATTGAAGGCCAAGACGTTTTTATTTTTGAAATCAGACCACAATGGAACAATTCCGAAATAATACGAGAACATCCCATTGCCAAAGCGACTTTTGTTAAAACAAAAAAACATTGGAAAATATTCTGGATGCGGGCCGACTTAAAATGGCACAGTTACGAACCTATGCCAACAGTTAAAACAATTCGTGAATTTGGAGAAATCGTTGAAGAAGATACACATCATTGTTTCTTCGGATAAGCCAACACGCAATCCAAATTTTGCAAAAGAGCTTGCTTTTTGCTACGCTGAAAAGACCTTTATTTTTCCCCGACCCTTCGGTGTTTAAAATCCAATTTATCTACAAAAGCATTTATAAAACGTTTTCATTGTCTTTAGATATCTGACTCTCTAAGTTTGAAAAGGCAATTTGCTCGCGGTTGGCACCTTGTAGTTGTGGCATTTTTAATTGCTGTTTTGCTCCTTAAAACTATTGAAATTAATTTATATATGTAAATGCTTTTAGATTATTTTTTTACAACTTATCCCGATGGCTCGGGAGACTGATGTCACCGATAAGTGTAATGGATGTCAGTGCTAAAATTTAACAGACGAATAAAATTTAAACATTACCACAAGAGCAAACCATTTTGAAAAACGACAAGAATATTGACCTTATTGCTAAAGGAGAAAGAGCAAACCGACACACTGACAGACCCAATGTTTTTTATTTTTTTGCCAACGGCACAAATGGTTCTTTTGGTAACATCCCTTAACGAAAAAATTTATACCTTTGCAGACTGAAAATAAATGACAAGACAAATTTACATATTGCTTATTGTGATGCTTGGTTTCTTTTTGACACCAACGCTGACCAATGCTTGTGGTAAATCTCACACAAAAACCGAAAAGTCTTGTTGCAACAAAAAAACTTCACAGACAGACAAAAAAGACTGTTGCATAAATCATACTGACAACAACCAAAACAATGACGGCTGCGATGGAAAATGCAAAAACCATTCTTGCCATTGCCCGACTGTTTGTTTTGGTTGCACATTGCCTTTTACATCAGAACCCAAATACAGCATATTAGTTGTTTCAAAAAAACAATTCTTTCCTTATACAAACCCATATCCTTCTTCAGGATTTCATTCAATTTGGCAACCGCCTAAAATAAGCTGATTTCTTATTTTCACAGCCACAGCTGTGTCCTAATGAAAGCGATTTTATTGCTTTGATTACTTAATTATTTCCAAGAATTTAAATTTTAAACAAAGAAATAGAACTCTTGACTTCTGTTTCTAAAAAATAAAAACAATGAAAAAATCATTAAAATATATAATGACTGCAATGGCAATGTTGTCATTCGGAGTGAGCAACGCTCAAATTAAAAACGCCAGAACCGAAACCGTAAAAATTTACGGTAATTGTGGAATGTGTGAAACCACCATAGAAAAAGCAGGAAATGTAAAGAAAACAGCCATCGTAGATTGGAACAAAGACACGAAAATGGCAACCATTACCTACGATGCAAAAAAGACCAATCAGGACGAAATCCTGAAACGTATTGCCTTGGCAGGTTACGACAGCGATAAATTTCTTGCACCCGATGATGTGTATGCAAAACTGCCTGAATGTTGCCTGTACGAACGGGTGAACAAACCAGTTGCTAAAACAGAACTGAAAACGGAAACACACGACCATTCAAGTCATACGGCATCTACAGAAATGCAGGAAGTAAACCAACTGACATCTGTTTTTGATAACTATTTTTCATTAAAAGATGCACTGGTAAAATCTGAAGGAAACACAACTTCCACTAGAGCGAAAGACTTGCTAACCGCTCTTGACGCTGTTCAAATGAATAAACTTTCTAACGAGGAACATACGGTTTGGATGAAAGTAATGAA
>JAKQEZ010000304.1 GCA_029558435.1 Bacteroidota bacterium | reverse complement strand
TGCTGCAATCCATAACACGGGTTTGGAAAATGGCTGGGCGAAGCTATAGATTTGGAAGTTTAGAGAAAATTATTATATTTGGTGAAAGTTTGGAGAGAGGTGCTTTGAAACGCCATTCCCCAAGCCCGATACCGTTAGCTGTGATTTTAAAAAGACGACCGTAAAAAAATGAAGATAGCTATATTGACACTTGGAACTCGTGGAGACGTTCAACCTTATGCGGTCTTGGGACAAGCACTTAAACAACGTGGACATCAAGTAACGTTATCAACCGCAAAAAACTTTAAGCAACTTGTAAAATCTTACGACATTGACTTCGCACCAATTGAAGCGGACTTTCAAGAACTCTTAAACTCGGATGCGGGAAAAAAAATGATGAAAGGAAATCCGTTTGCGGTTAAGAGAAATCTAAACACTTGGGTTTATCCTTTAATTACAAACTCGTTGACAGAGTTTTATAAATTAGCAAAGGATAGCGACATCGTCCTTTATCACGTAAAGACATTAGCGGACAGTTTTGCTGACCAATTTCCGCACAAAATGATTAAAGCTAATGTTTTGCCTATCGTTGAGCCGACAAGTGAATTTGCAAATCCTGCATTTAGTGGCTTGCCAATAACGAGTTTTCTGAACAAACTGACTTACAAGTTTTCAAATCTGAGCATTAAACTTTTATCAAAGCCAATCGGAAAATTTAGAGAAAAGTTTGATTTACCTAAAAAGTTTTCAATTCCGACAGTGAAAAATATTTACGGGATAAGTTCTCATTTTTTATCAGTTCCACACGACTTTCCACCTCATTCAAAATTCACAGGTTTTTGGTTTGGAACTTCATCAACTGAACTTACAACAGACCTCATAGACTTCATCAATTCAGGAGAACCTCCCTTGCTATTGACATTTGGGAGTATGCCGTTTAAGAGCAAATTTGACTTACAGACAGCCATTGTTAAGCTAACAAAACAATTTGACACAAGAATAATTGTGGTAAAAGGTTGGGGACTTGACCAAACCGAAAGACTTGAAAACAATCCAAGCATTAAAGTTATTACGTCAGCACCTTACGAAAAACTATTCCCATTAACAAAAGCAATTATTCATCACGGTGGCATAGGAACAACAGCAGAATGTTTGAGAGCAGGAAAACCATTTCTAATTTGCCCAATACTTTACCCTATTGGCGACCAAAAGTTTTGGGGACAACACGCTTACAAAAAAGGACTTGCAGTTAAACCGACACCCATCAGTAAAATGACTGAAAAAATATTTTTGCAAAGCATAAACGAACTTTTGACAAACAAACAACTTTATGACAATGCAAAACAGATACAAACATTAATTAACAACGAAAACGGACTTGAAAAAACGATTGACGAAATAGAAAAAACCACAGCTAACAGCAGTTTGGCGTAATGGCGGGAGAAGTGCTACTATGACAGTTTAGTGCTTAACCAAAGTTCAGTTCTTCGCTTGAACATTTGTGCTAAAAATCCGCCACTACGCCAAGCTGCAAACCGTTAGCAGTAATGGTAGGACGACACACAACAGAAATATTAACTTTGAAAATAAAATCAATTAAAAACGAAAAATAAGTATGGACTTTAAAGACCAAATCAAACAACTAGGTGACAGAGTTACCAAACTGAAAGAACAAATTCAGACAGAAGAAGCAACTAAAAACGCTTTCATTATGCCATTTTTACAAACATTGGGCTATGACGTTTTCAATCCACTTGAAGTTGTTCCTGAATATATCACAGACATCGGTACTAAAAAAGGCGAGAAAATTGACTACGCTATTTTCAAGGACGGTAATCCGACTATTTTAGTAGAGTGCAAACATTGGGGACAAAATCTCAATCTTCACGATGGACAACTACTAAGATATTTTCACGTTTCAAAAGCAAAATTCGGGCTACTTACAAACGGTGTAACTTATCGTTTTTACTCTGACTTGGTAGAAGCAAACAAAATGGACGAGAAACCATTTTTAGAGTTCAACATAAATGAAATTAAAGACAACCAAATTGAAGAACTCAAAAAGTTTCATAAGACAGTTTTTGATGCTGAAAGCATTACAAACACAGCAAGTGAATTAAAATACACAAACGAACTCAAACACTTATTGCAACAAGAACTTGCAAATCCGAGTGCTGACTTTGTTAAACACTTTGCCCGACAAGTTTACCCAAGTGTTGTGACAGCAAAAGTTTTAGAGCAATTTACCAATCTGACAAAAAAATCCATTCAGCAACATATCAGCGACTTGATTACTGAACGTTTAAAAACAGCATTGACAAAAGAAGACGAGAAAGTAAAAGAACAAGAAGCAATTCAAGCCGAACAAACTAAAGCAGACGAAAATAAAGTTGTAACGACCGAAGAAGAATTAGAAGGCTTTATGATTGTAAAGACAATACTTCGCCAAAAAATCAGTGCGACAAGAATTACTCACCGTGATGCTCAATCTTATTTCGCAATTCTACTTGACGATAATAACCGTAAGACAATTTGCCGACTATACTTAAATGGTTCTAAAAAGTATTTCGTGACACTTGACGAACAGAAAAAGGAAGTGAAAAATGAAATCACTTCACTAGACGACATTTTCAAACATTCAGAAACACTTTTAAATATTGTTGACAATTACGACAAATCAAAAGAAACATCATAGCGGACGAAAAACCACTACTGCTAACACGGGTTTTGCGTCAGGCGGGGTGACGTGCAAACTTGGAGCTTTGTGCTTCTATTAAAGTTCAGTGCTAGTTGACAGTTTTGTGCTCCTAAACCCGCCCGAACGCAAAGCCCGAAACCGTTATAGCCAATGGTAGGACAACCGTACCACAAAAGAAAAACAGACAATAAATGACAATAAAAGAAGCAATTTTAAAAAGTTTAGACGAAATAAATAGCCTGACAAACTATATGGAGATTTACAACCATATAATTCAAAATAACTATTATGAATTTGGAACTGCAAAAACACCAGCTTCTACAATTTCTGCATTGCTTGGTGACTTTATTCGCAATGGCGACACAAGAGTTAAGCGAATAAAACAGGACGGAGGAACTTATTCGTATTATTTGACAAAAAACGAACAAAACATTGGTATTGAAATTTTGAGTGGCGACAACGAAACTCAAATTGCAAAACCGACAAAAGTAAATAAATCAAAAACATACGAAGAAAGAGATTTACACAGACTTTTAAGTAGTTACTTAAAAAATACTGACACT
>JAKQEZ010000302.1 GCA_029558435.1 Bacteroidota bacterium | reverse complement strand
AACTATGATAAATTTAATATTGCATTAGGAAATACCCTTTTAGCTCCTCAATTTGGTGATGAAAAACCCTTTGATGCTATTGTTTCTAATCCTCCATACTCAGTAACTTGGATTGGAACTGATGACCCAACACTTATTAATGATGAGCGTTTTGCTCCTGCTGGAGTGTTAGCTCCAAAATCAAAAGCAGATTTCGCTTTTGTTCTTCATTGTCTAAGTTATTTGTCCAGCAAAGGAAGGGCAGCCATTGTATGCTTTCCTGGTATTTTTTACCGTAGTGGAACTGAGCAGAAAATTAGAAAGTATTTAGTAGAAAATAATTTTGTTGAAACAGTTATTTCGTTAGCTCCAAATCTGTTTTATGGCACAACGATTTCAGTAAATATTTTAGTTCTATCAAAGCATAAAACAGACAATAAAATCCAATTTATCGATGCCAGCAGTGAAGAATTTCATAAAAAAGAAACAAATAACAACGTGCTTACTGATAGGCATATTGAAAAGATAATGTCACTTTTCGACCAAAAAGTATATGTTGAGTATTACTCAAAATTAATTGACAATAATGAAATTGCTGAGAATGATTACAATCTTACAGTAAGTGCCTACGTTACTTCAAAAGATAATCGAGAGCACGTAGATATTGACATTCTAAATTCAGAACTAACAGAAACAGAAGAAAAAATAAACACATTGAGGAAAGGTATTGCCTCAATAATAAATGAATTAAGCAGTATCTCGCTTGTGGCAGAAGATTCAAATTTAATGTTTAAGCCATTAGGTGAGGTAGTAGAAATAAGGACTGGTCAATCTGTAAGTAAACAAATCATTTCAGCAAACCCTGGTATTTATCCAGTAATTAATAGTGGACGAGAGCCACTTGGATATATTAATGAGTGGAACACCGACAACGACCCTATTGGTATTACAACAAGGGGTGCTGGTGTTGGTTCAATAACATGGCAAGAGGGCAAATATTTTCGTGGGAATCTAAATTACTCCGTGACTATAAAGAATAAATTGGAGATTGAAACAAGATATCTATATCATTTATTACTTCAGATGCAGGCAGATATACATTCTCTATGCACCTTTGATGGTATTCCAGCATTAAATGCTGGCAATTTAAAAACCTTAGTAATACCAATTCCGACAATTGCAGTTCAAAGAGAGGTAGTCAAAATACTCGACAATTTTGCAGAGCTTTCAGCAGAGCTTTCAGCAGAGCTTTCAGCAAGAAAAAAACAGTATCAATATTACCGTGATTTATTGCTAACATTTCCCCAAAAAGAATCAGCATGAGTACCTATAAAACCATAGCAGAATCAAACAACTTCATAGTACTGGATAAATTCACCAAGTATTTTGAAGTCAACGAAGCACCTGCCGTTTATCAAACAGAGGCGGCATTGGAGAAGGAATTTATTCAAGACCTAGTCAATCAAGGGTATGAAAATCCGAAAAACTTAGATACGCTTGAAGCGATGTTGGCAAATGCAAGAGTGCAATTGCAATCGCTTAACAATATGGAATTTTCGGCTGGCGAATGGTCTCGTTTTGTGGAAGAATATTTGGATAAGCCAAGCGATAACCTTGTAGAGAAAACCAGAAAAATACACGACAACTATATCTACGATTTCGTTTTTGATGATGGACATATTCAAAACATCTACTTAGTTGACAAAAAAAATATCACACGAAATAAAGTACAAGTAATATCTCAGTTTGAACAGAAAGGTATTCACGCCAATCGTTATGATGTAACCATTTTAG
Organism: Bacteroidota bacterium; assembly: GCA_029558435.1. The sequence continues at coordinate 3,846 of JAKQEZ010000302.1, read as the reverse complement.
TAAATGGATTGCCATTGGTGCACGTTGAATTAAAGAAGCGTGGTGTTGCTATTCGTGAAGCGTTCAACCAAGTTCACCGATATTCCAAGGAAAGTTTTAACAGCAAGAACTCACTCTTTAAATACATTCAGATTTTTGTCATTTCAAACGGAACTGACAGCCGTTATTTTGCCAATACAGTTGAGCGAAACAAAAATAGTTTTGACTTTACTATGAACTGGGCAAAGGCAGACAATACGCTAATTAAAGACCTGAAAGATTTTACAAGTACTTTTTTTCAGAAGAAAACGCTTTTAGAAGTATTACTAAAGTATTCTGTTTTTGACACGAGTGATACGCTACTTGTTATGAGACCTTATCAAATAGCAGCAACAGAAAGAATCTTGTGGAAGATTGAAAGTTCTTTTCTAGCAAAGAAATGGTCAACCAACGATGGAGGCGGCTATATATGGCACACCACCGGTTCAGGAAAAACGCTTACCAGTTTTAAAGCGGCTCGATTAGCCACACAACTCAAATTTATTGACAAAGTATTCTTTGTAGTTGACCGTAAAGATCTGGACTTTCAGACAATGAAAGAATATCAGCGTTTTTCTCCTGATAGTGTAAATGGTTCTGATAGTACAGCAGGACTAAAAAGAAACATTGAAAAGGACGACAATAAAATCATTGTAACAACCATACAAAAGCTAAACAACCTGATGAAAACAGAAGGTGATTTAGCGATTTACTACAAGCAAGTTGTTTTCATTTTTGATGAAGCACACCGTTCACAATTTGGTGAAGCACAAAAGAACTTGAACAAGAAGTTTAAAAAGTTCTATCAATTCGGTTTTACAGGCACACCTATCTTTCCGCAAAATGCTTTAGGTGCAGAAACAACAGCAAGTGTTTTTGGTCGTGAACTGCATTCCTATGTAATTACGGATGCTATTCGTGATGAAAAGGTTTTAAAATTCAAAGTTGACTATAATGATGTTCGACCACAGTTTAAGAAGATAGAAACTGAACAAGACGAGAAAAAACTAAGTGCAGCAGAAAACAAAACAGCTTTACTCCACCCTGCTCGAATCAAAGAAATATCACAATACATCTTACAGAATTTCAGAATAAAAACACACAGAAACCAAGGAAGCAACAAAGGCTTTAATGCCATGTTTGCCGTAAGTAGTGTGGATGCTGCAAAATTGTATTATGAAGAATTAAACAACCTACAAAAAGATAGCGACAGGCCTCTAAAAATTGCAACCATCTTCTCTTTTGCAGCAAACGAAGAACAAAGTGCAATCGGTGAAATAGTGGACGAGACTTTTGAGCCTTCTGCAATGGATGTTACAGCCAAAGAGTTTTTGACCAAAGCAATCAATGACTATAACGCCATGTTCAAAACCAGTTATGGTGTTGACAGCAATGAGTTTCAGAATTATTACCGTGACCTTGCCAAACGTGTAAAGAACAAAGAAATAGATTTAATCATTGTTGTAGGAATGTTCCTGACTGGCTTCGATGCACCGACATTAAACACATTGTTCGTTGACAAAAATTTGCGTTATCACGGCTTAATTCAAGCATTTTCAAGAACCAATCGTATTTACGATGCAACAAAGACTTTTGGAAACATTGTAACATTTCGTGACTTAGAAAAAGCGACCATTGACGCAATTACACTTTTTGGTGATAGCAACACTAAAAACGTAGTTCTCGAAAAGAGCTACAAAGAATATTTAGAAGGCTTTACAGACATTGTTACAGGTGAAGCACGCAGAGGTTATGTTGAAGTAGTGAAAGAGTTAAATGAGAAATTTCCTAACCCTGACGAAATCGTAAAAGAGAAAGACAAAAAGGAATTTGCAAAACTATTCGGTGAATATTTGAGAGTAGAAAACATACTCCAGAATTATGATGAATTTAATCACCTCAAAGCATATCAAGCAATAGACAAGAATGACCCAGAAGCAATTGAAGAATTTAAAAAAGCTCATTTTGTAACAGATGAAGACATTGCAGCAATGCAAAAAATTGAATTGCTAAAAGAGAGGACAGTTCAGGATTACCGTTCAACTTACAATGACATACGAGATTGGTTAAGACGAGAAAAAAACAGTAAAGAAACAGCAGAATCGACCATAGATTGGGACGATGTAGTATTTGAAGTCGACTTGCTTAAATCACAAGAGATAAACCTTGACTATATTCTTGAATTAATCTTTGAGAATAACAAGAAGACAAAAGACAAAGACACTTTAATTATTGAAATACGCAGAGTTATTCGTGCAAGTGTTGGAAATAGAGCAAAAGAAAGTTTAGTAGTAAATTTTATCAATGAGACTGACCTTGACACGCTTCAAGACAAAGCAAATGTTATAGATTCATTTTTCCAGTTTGCTCAAGCCAAACAAAAAGCGGAAGCATTGGAATTAATATCAGAAGAAAATCTAAATATTGAAGAAGCGAAGCGTTACATCACAACTTCTTTAAAGCGAGAATATGCCAGTGAAAGCGGAACAGAACTCAATGCACTTTTACCCAAAATGAGTCCTTTAAATCCGCAGTATTTGTCAAAGAAGCAAAGCGTTTTTCAAAAGCTAGTTGCGTTTATAGAGAAGTTTAAAGGAGTTGGAGGCCAATTATAAATAACGACAACCGAAGAATAATGAATAGCCAGCCCAAAAGCCACACACATTGCCAAGCCGCACAAGCCAACGCACAAACCAATGCTTGGCAAAGAGTGTGTCTGTCCCACCCTGACAAAATTGAATTAAAAAAATCTTCCCTCCCTTCTGAAAATAAAAAATACTCAACCGCACAATCCGACACGACAAAGACGGAGAAACGTAGTGTTGACAATGGTTTGCAAGGACAGACGAAAATAACCACTGGCTATAACAGGCGTTTGGCAAAAGTGGCGGTTCAGTGCTCCGCAGACACATTTGTGGTTAATCAAACATTGGTTCTCCGCATCAACATTTGTGGTGAAAATCGCCACCTTCGCCAAGCGCCAAAACGTTAGCGGTAATGCTAAAATCCGCATCGCTGACAGGCAATCTCATAATATTTAGGCTCTTTTTCAATACCTATAAATTTACGGTTAAGATTTTTAGAAGCGGTACAGGTTGAACCAACGCCCATAGTAAAATCCGCAACAATATCATTTTCGTTACTAAAAGTGGTAATCATATATTCCATTAATGAAATTGGTTTTTCTGTTGGGTGTACTCTCAATGGATTTGGTACTAATTCAAATTCTCGCACACTTGTTGGGTTTCTTAAACTTGGGTCATACTTATATTTTTCTGTTTTAGTGCTTCCATAAGTATTACTTCCACCAAAACCAGTCATTTTATATTCAAGCCTTTTTTTACTCGCTTCGTTACATTCTCTCGGTTCAAGTATTTTATTAAATGTCGGTTGTTTCCTGTAAAAAACTAATATCATTTCGTGGTTTTGCATAGGCATTTTATTAGCATTTAAAGACCCGCTTGGCTTGTTTTTCTTCCAAACAAAATCGTACTTATAGTTTTTAATATTACTCATTCTTAAAGCACTTGCAAAAGGCTCTGTTGCCGTCAATAATACTGCACAATTTTCTTTTGTTATTCTATTTATTTGTTTCCAAAATAATTCTAAATTTATCGGAGTGTCCCATTTACATTGTGTTTGTCCATAAGGCAAATCAGTAAAAACCATATCAATACTATTATCAGGTATTAAAGGCATAATCTCCAAGCAATCGCCTTGAAATAAAGCACTACCGCTAACATCGGCTATATGCAATAGCGGGTTCGGTGCGTTCTTTAACATTTGTTCTACTATCATCATTCGTTCTATATTTAAAGTTTTGTGTTT
>JAKQEZ010000301.1 GCA_029558435.1 Bacteroidota bacterium | reverse complement strand
ATCGACCACCAAGAAATTGCTGGAATTTCACTCAAGGGAACCGAAGTCCCATTAAATCCAATAACGCTCGAAATCACAATACTGGATATCAACATTTGTAATCCCAAACTAAAATACGGATTGAAATTGGTTTTATTTTCTTTGATATAAATCGAAGATAATGCCCAAGTAAACGTAGCAATTACCGAAAGTAAAATTCCAAATCGGAATTCAGGTTCTAAGAAATCGTTAAGGTAATCGTAGAAAATCACACAAATGCCACCAAAAGCAACAATTAAACCTACAACCGCTTTCCAAGATGTTTTTTGTCCGCGAAACAAACTGATAATCACAATCCAAAGCGGAAAAATCGAACCAATAATCGCACCCAAACCACTCGAAATGTATTTCACGCCCCAAGTACTTAAACCATTACTTAGTATAAAATTCAATACACTCAAAATAAGAATGTTTCGCCATTGTCGTTTGTTTGGCCAAGGGTGTTTTTTGATTAAGAAATAGAGTAAATAAATTAATCCACCAAATAATTGACGAAGCGCAACCAATTGCATTGGCGGCATGTATCTGACTCCTTCTTTGGAAGCAATCCAAGTGGTTCCCCAAAAAAAGCTGATCCAAATTAATGCCAAAATGGGCAAGCCAATTGCATTTTTCTTTTGCTTGATGTAATTGTGAAATACGCTAAAATACGCCATTACTAAATTTCTTTTTGGAACGAATAACCCAAAATAGTTTCCACTTTTTTACTGGAAATAATTTTACCTTTCGATTCCGAATTTTCGGCAAAGATAGGCAATGGCAAATTCTGAATTTGAGCTTTTTTGTGATAATATACTTTGCGCGTTGGATGTTGAGGTGCGACAGCATTGAAGGTTTCTCCCCAATTGTCATGCTGAACTTGTTTCAGTATCTTTTCAATAATTCCAATGCAATCTTCTCTTTGAATCATATTTACTGGAGCATCTGGATTTTCAATATTCGTTCTTCCTGCTAAAAATTTTACTGGATGACGATCATCGCCAAGCAAACCACCAAAACGAATTACGGTTGTTTTAAAATGCGGATTCGATTGTAAAAGGGTTTCAGCAATAACTAATTGTTTACCACTTTCGGTATCGGGATTGGGTTTTGTTTCTTCCGTAATTTCAACAATTGGAAAACCATCACCATAAACAGAAGTAGAACTCACAAAACTAACTTTTTGAATACCCGATTTTTCAATAAACGGAATTAGATTTTTAATTTTGTTGACGAACGTCATTTCGAGCGAAGTCGAGAAGTCTCTTCTCAATCCTGGTGGAATATCTATCACTAAAATATCTGTTTCTTTCAGAAAATCTTCCATATTTCCAATGATTTGATGTGCTTCCAATTGAATTTGGAATGGCAAAATTCCAGCATT
>JAKQEZ010000299.1 GCA_029558435.1 Bacteroidota bacterium | reverse complement strand
CCGCATCGTGTGGCGTGTATTGTTGATTTCCGCAAGCCCAAAATACAGCGTATTCTTGGTAACTTCGCCTTTCAACCAATTTAGCAGGCGTTTTTTCAGGAATACCTTCAATGTTAGGGCTAATCGGAAGCATTTCAAAAGAGTTGTTTCCCGATTCATTTCTTGTTACCAATCGGCTACCACCAAATAAGGTTGTTCCGCAATTATCACAATAGAGTAATTCTAAAACACGGTTTCCTTTTTCTGAATTTATTCGTGTAGTTGAATAAAGTTTACCAACAGTCCTTCCTCCGTCTGAATATTTCTGGTCAATTTCGTCTGATTTAACAGATGCCCAAATTCCTTCAATGTTTCTAAAGAAATAGTGAAATCTAAAACGTGGTAATTTCCTATCGTCAGGAATTGTTTTTGCAATGTCTTCAAATTCTTTTTCATCTAACATCGCTCTTACAATCAACAAACCACGCAAAGCATTTTCTAAATCTTCTTTATTGGATGTTCTTTCAAAAATTGTTTCAGCAAAATATTTTCCGTTATCATAATCACCGTTTGCTTGGGTTGAACAAACTGCTTTGTAATCTTGACAAGGCGAAAACAAACGTTCTTTTAATTGAAAGCTTGGATTGATTATTACTGAAATTAATTTTGAAATTCCGTTTCCTTCTTGTCGTAAATTAAACGCTGTTGCAAGTTGTGTTGCACTTGCTTCACAAGTTGAAATGAAACTTACGTCAGTAATATTTCCTTTCACTTCCGAAAATTTTTCCGCAATTTCTTTGAAAGGATTTATTGGAAGTTTTATTCCATTTTCAGGGAACGCAGCAATCGGATTATTTTTTCCTTCAATAATTTTGAACGGTTTTTCTGTTCCAAAAAAGTCTTTCAAAAACTGCTTGCTTTCCTGTCCTTCTTTCGTTTCTTCTTTTGCTTCCAACGAAGCACTTGAAGCAAGAATTCGTAATTGTGGGTGATTAGGATCTAACCCTAAACGATTAAGAACAAGTTTGAGCAAATATGCAACTTCTGTTCCTTGCGTTCCTCTGTATAAGTGCAACTCATCAATGATTAAGTGAAAAATGTTGTTTTCGCTTTCTTCTAACCATTGTTTTGTTTCATTAAAAATTCCTTTGTCAATATCACGCATTAACATTATGCTCAACATTGAGTAGTTTGTAATCATAATGTCGGGAGGTGCAACTTGCATATCAAAACGACTTCTCATTTCTGCACCGTCTAAGCGTTGGAAAAATGATTTTAAATCTTTTGCATCGTTTCCTGTTTTTCCTGTTTGTTGAATGTATTGTGCAACACGGTTTGAATCCGTTTCAATTTGCTGTAACTGTTCTTTGAGTTGATTTACTTTGTTTGTATTGATTGCAAAAGTTCCGTCATCTTTTATTTTCTTCAACTCACCGGCAACAGGCGAACTTCCGTTGTATCGTCCAAAATAAATTTTATTTCCGTTTGTGTTTTCGCTCAACCAATTTCTTGTGTCGTCAGAATCTAACGCTTTACGCAAACGGCTCATTTGGTCTTCCACCAAAGCGTTCATCGGATAAAGAATCAATGCTCTTACACCGGCTTTTCGTGTTTCGTGATTGCGTTG
>JAKQEZ010000293.1 GCA_029558435.1 Bacteroidota bacterium | reverse complement strand
TGGTGATGCTTTCTATTGTAGAACAAGTTGCTTCGGTGACGATGATTTTGGGTAGAAGGCGTAAGCAGCAATGCTTCACCGTGAAGAGCCGTATGAATCGAGAGGTTCACGTACGGTTCTGTGGGAGGTTCGGGGGTGAGACTCCCCCTTACCTACCCGATATTAATTTTCTGTCGAGTCTTTAAATTCGACATATAAATTTGCTACATTTTTTACGATTTTACTAGTGCGTTGGAACAGGCACACTCTTTGGCAAACTTTGGTTTAAGCGTGGCTTGTGCGGCTTGGCAATGTGTGTGGCTGTTAGAGTAGATAACCTTTTGTTAAACCAAATTCAACACCTTTTTCCCAATCTGTTGTTAAATGATTTCTTACTGCATTAAAAAGATGTTCAACTACATCTACGTGTATTGGGTTTTTCACATAAGATTCTAAATATCTAAATTCCCTGTCTGTATTTTTTTGTTTTCTAAGAATATATATTTGGTCAACTTTATACTTACCTAAATTTACTTGAGAAGTAAGTTTTATCCATTCTGAAACAACAATATACATCCCATTTGGATTCTTCATTTTCAGTTGTTCTGCTGCTGTTGATGAACCTTCAAGCATTGTTTTGTCTAAGTATGTTTTACATTCTATTGCTACAGCAGGTATTTGCAAAATTGAAGATTGGTTTTCACTACTTCCTTTAACATTCATATTCGTTTCAATGTTAACACCAATTACAAAATCGTGGTCTTTTATTTCAATTTTAGCGTTTGGATGAGTAACCATTTCAAAGAAATTAGATGAGTTAAAGAAAATATCTTTAAAGGCGTGCGCTTTCCCTAGTAGAGCTGATTCTGAAAACTCGAAAACCATATCTCTGAAAAGGTAGTATATAAACTCTTCTAAAACGCTTGAATGAAGGTTTGAACGAGAATCGAATTTTTCAGCATACTTTTGTTGGTCAATAAAGTCTTTATATTCAGCAAATAGTTTTACTCTCTTTGCTAAAATATCTTTATCAGATGAGTTTGCCTTGATGTATGGGCCTTTTAGTAATTCATTTTGCTGTCTCCATTTATTGTATTTAATGCGAATTTCAGATAAATATTTTTTAGATTCTAAATCAATATATTTAGTCTGATGACTTTCCTTTTGTTTTAGATTGTCTCCGTGTACATACATAGTTTTTCAGTTTTTAAGGATATTTGAGAAATCAAATTGTCTGCAATTGCTTTTGCCATTAATGGTGGAACGGCATTCCCAATTTGATTATATTGGCATAAATGTTTTTCAGTATTTCTTCCTTCCCTTTCAAGAAGTTTATGGCTAACAACGGTTGGTTTGCCTTTAAAAACAAACCAATCTGGGAAAGATTGAACTCTTGCCCCTTCTCTTGGAGTAAAATTTCTGTTTTTGTAAGGATGAACAAAATTAGCATAAAAGGATGCTGCCACTGTATGGCAGGGTTTGTTTGGATGCATTCTTCTATTATTTTGGTCATATAATTTCTCAGAAAACTCACCATTACCATTCCTTTTTAATGGTTTTAAATGGTCTGGAACATCAGAAATTGAATGCCCCCAAGCCATTGATGTAAATCTTTCAACCATTCTTTTGGAGTGATTCATTGCTTTATTATTAAAAACTTTCATGGAGCCTTTTCGTAAATATTTTTGATATTGATTTTGTGGTGGTTTTTCGTATTCCATTTCTTCATCACCGCCCCAAGCTTCAATATCTGGTAAGTCGGAAATTGCATCCCATAAAGTTGGGCACTTTTTTAAACCATCATTGAACAGATTTGGTTCCGTTGTACCTAATGTATGTGTGGGAGATGGGAAAGGGTTGGATAATTTTTTCTTAGATGCGATGACAAAAAGTCTCTTCCTTATTTGAGGCACCCCATAATCGGTTGCATTTAAAATTGTATGATATGTGTAGTATCCAAGTTTCTCTAACTCTTCTAATATTATTTTTATAACTAGTTTTTTGTCTGAAGTTTTAGCTTTAATGATATTTGGAACATTTTCCATAATCATTATTTCTGGATTAAAAATCCTACCAAGTCTTATAAATTCATTGAATAGAGAATTCCTAGGGTCTTTAGGGTCACCTGCATTTTTATTGCAAATTGAAAAACCTTGGCAAGGTGGACCACCAAGAATTATATCAGGTTTTTCATTAAAGGTTTCTTTTAGATATTCATCAGAATAGTTTTGTATGTCCCCAACGAGGACTTTTGATTCTTTGTGGTTGAATTGAAAAGTATCTGCTGCCCATTTGTCATACTCAATACCACCAATAATTTTATAACAACCGCTCATTTCAAAACCTAAACTAAAGCCACCTGCTCCAGCAAAAGTGTCAAGGACTTTAAGTTTCTGATTATAATGAATGTTTTCGTTCATTTATTTACTTTTTAAAAATTCAACTTGTTCTTCTGCAACCCTTAACGCTTCAATACCCAAAGTTTCTTTATAAACTATGGAGTATATTTTGTTTGCCAACCATAATGTTTCTAATTCTTTCATTGATACATTAAATAGGTTGCTTATTTTTAGCAAATCTTCCCTTTTTATTTGTTTCTGGTCATTTTCGACTTTACTCAAAAAACCTTCCCCTATTTCAAGTTTTGCGGCAAGTTCTCTTTGTCGCATACCTGCATTTTCTCTTAATTCTTTTATTTTTTGACCTATTGTCATTGACTAAAAATTTACTTGACCAAAACAGGTCAAATATACAATTGTTTTTATAAAAATCAAAACGTGGGCAAAATGAAGGCTGTTTTTGTTGCGAAGTAATCGCCGGTGCGGGGTGCAACAAAAAGTGCCTGAGTGTGCGTGGGCAATTTTTCGTTAACTATTCTTCTGTCTTTGTAGCAAATTTAAGTCTCCTGCGATTTTTTCTTCATAGCTTGCCCATAACGGCTGGCGGTATGAAAAGTTGCCGATTGCGGGCAATTTCCTGTCAAGTTACACAAAAGATGAAGCGGGCTACAACCCTTGAATAAACTACTATCTTGGCAATTTTTTATACCGCATGTTATAGGGCGTTCTTTATGTTTTTATTTAAAAATCATCGTACTTATATATTTGTCTATATCTAAAAAAATCACTGTCAATCCTACTACATTAATAAAGCCGTGTGTGAGAATTGAATACCACAATATTTTATTGTTTTTAATGAAAATTATTTTAGTACACGACAAAAAATATAACTGACTACAAATCAGTAAATTAATCGTCTAAAAATTTGGATAAAAGACTGGTATTCAGTATATTAAAGCATTATTTTCGAAGTAATGGCTTTAAAAATGAACACCAGTCAAAGCAG
>JAKQEZ010000266.1 GCA_029558435.1 Bacteroidota bacterium | reverse complement strand
GCAGACAGTTTAGTGGTAGCCGAAAGTTTAGTGCTCCGCATAAAGTTCAGTGGTAAAAATCCCGCCCATCGCAAATCTGCAAAACGTTGTAGGCAACCCTATCGGACAACCGCATAAACATTGACGAAACAGACAAATGTTTAAAATTCCTCTCTGACAACGACTGTCAAACCGACAATTTTGCTAACTTTGTCCTATAACTTTTTTAGACAGACAAATGCTGACAAAAGAATACATAAAAGAATTGAAAACCAACGGAAACGGAGCTATAAAGCATCTTGTTGAACAGAACAAGACTAATAGCGGAAGTTTGGTTTTTATCTTGGAAAGTTTGGGACAACTGCCTAAAAACTTTGACAGCTCATTTTTACCCGACTTGACAACGCACAAAAGTTCAGACGTGCGACTTTTGGCTGTAAAGAACATTGGTAAGTTAGCAGACGAACAAAACATTCAATTGCTTTCTTACATTTCAAAACACGACAACGACACAACTGTAAGACGTGAAGCAATTTCTTCAATCGGACGAATGAGAAAGGAAATTGTAAAACCTTATTTGGTTGAAGCATTACAAGACGAAGACCCAAAAGTCGTTTGCCAAGCTATTCGTGGACTTTTAGTTTTCAAAGGAAACGGAGTTGATGAACAACTAAAAAAACTAATCAATCACGAAAATGAAATGGTGCGAACAGTGATTTATAAAGAGTTTTTTGCTACGCAAAAAACTCATAAAAATCAGCCTCACACCGAAAGTTACGACTACTTGAAAAATGTTGTTGTAAACGCTGACACGATTGAAACAATGAAATTGTTAGAAGATGAAAGTATTCATTTGACTTTCACTTCGCCACCGTATTACAACGCAAGAGATTATTCCATTTATCCAAGTTACAAAGCATATTTGGAGTTTCTTGCTGACGTTTTCAAAGAAGTTCATCGCATAACAAAAGAAGGACGTTTTTTAATCGTAAACACTTCGCCAATCATCATTCCGAGAATTAGCAGAAGTCATTCAAGCAAGCGTTATCCAATTCCGTTTGACATTCACCCGTATTTAATGGAAATGGGTTGGGAATTTATTGACGACATTGTTTGGCAAAAACCCGAAGCAAGTGTAAAAAACCGCATTGGCGGTTTTATGCAACACAGAAAACCGCTTGGCTACAAACCAAATTCTGTAACGGAATATCTAATGGTTTACAGAAAATCAACCGAAAAATTATTGGATTGGAACATTAGAGAATACGATTACAAAACAGTTGAAGAAAGCAAAGTTGCTGATGGCTACGAAACAACTAATGTTTGGAAAATTGACCCAACTTTTGACAAAGTTCATTCGGCAGTTTTTCCTGTTGAACTTTGCAAACGTGTAATTCAATATTACTCTTTCAAAAATGACTTAGTTTTTGACCCATTTGGCGGAAGCGGGACAATGGGAAAAACTGCAAAAAATTTAGGACGTAACTTTTTCTTGACCGAAAAAGACGAAACCTATTTTGAGTATATGAAATCAAAAAAGTCAAAAGTTACTTTTGACGAAAAGGAAACAAAATTTTTAACTCTTGACGAATTTAAGCAAACGATAAAATGACATTAACAGAACAAGTAGCAAAGAACATAATCCGAAAATTGCTTAAAGGCGAAGATTACAGAATTGAAGTTGTAACGCTCATCAATGCAGAATTTCTGCAATTCGCAATAGACTTTTTCAAGAAAATTGTTGAAGCAAAATTGCAAAGCAAAAACATTACAAGCGATTGGTATAAAGAAGCGTTTCTAAATCCAAAATTGACGACAAGTGAAATTGCAATCAATTCGGGTTTGAACAAAAAGACAATTCACAATATGTTCAACTCATCAACAAAAGAAATTGTGATTGATGCAGCAAACGAACATTACGACATTTTGTATCAAAGCATACAAAACCTTGTTGAAACTGAAAACGAACTTGAATTATCGCTTACAATAAAATTCAAAGGTGTTTCCGTTGATTTGAACGTAAGTGAAAGTTTGATTGTGGTAAATACACTTGCTGTAAAACGTGCAGAATTGCGTGGTGGACTTTGGAGTAGTGCAGGAAAACGAGTTGAAAAACCTTTGACAGAAACGCTTTGTAAATTGTATTCTGTTAGCGAGAAAAACTACAAGGCAAAATTCAAAAAAGACAACGCCAAAGGCTTTGACAGAGAAATTGATTTTTATTTACTCAAAAACGGCAAAGAATTTTTGTGCGAAGTAAAACTTATGGGACGAGGAAATCCAGAAAGTGCAGATGCAGTTATTGCAAGAGCAACAAACGTTTTTGTAGCCGACAAACTTTCTGACCAAAATAAAAATCAGTTGGACAGTTTGAAAATAAATTGGGTTGAACTTCGTGCAGAAAATGGTTTTAGACGTTTCAAAAAAGCGTTAGAAAATTTAGATATTCCGCATAAAGACTTCAAAGGAAATTTGGAAAAAGACCTTGACAAAATATTTGACGAGATATTCAAATAACGAAAAAGGGCAGCCTACAACACGGGTTTTGCGTCAGGCGGGGTGACGTGCAAACTTGGAGCTTTGTTCTTCTATTTAAGTTCAGTGCTGGTTGACAGTTTTGTGCTCCGAAACCCGCCCGAACGCAAAGCCCGAAAACGTTATGGATAACAGCACGGGGTGCCATACTTCCACTTTAAGTTCTCTCTTAATCCTTTAGTAATTTCATCTTTCCTAACGCTGGTTATGTTGGGTTGGTGTGGGCGTGCTACGTGTTCTGTGTGGCTTGTGTTTTTTTGCTTGAAAATAAGGCGGATAAAATAAGACATGTATGCGCAGTGAAGTGTGTAGGGATGGATTTATCAGACCTATATGCAGTGGTTGCGCAAGTTGGGCTGTTTAAGGAAAAAACGTTGTGGTTGGTTGACAGATTGGTGAAAGTTTTTAAGCGAAGTGCTTCGTAAAAATTGGGCAACAACCACTTCCCTGCTCTAGCAAAAAACACAAGCTGAAATTTTGGGTAAGAAAAACGGCTTAAAGTGAAGCGAAAAAATCGTCGACACGCCTGAAAAAATGGGTAAAACACTCATAAAATTGTTGTTTAAGGAAAATTTTAAAACCAGCGTAGTGCAGGGTTTGAGTGGTGCGTGCTGCAATCCATAACACGGGTTTGGAAAATGGCTGGGCGAAGCTATAGATTTGGAAGTTTAGAGAAAATTATTATATTTGGTGAAAGTTTGGAGAGAGGTGCTTTGAAACGCCATTCCCCAAGCCCGATACCGTT
>JAKQEZ010000262.1 GCA_029558435.1 Bacteroidota bacterium | reverse complement strand
GAATCGGTTTTTTTGTTTTCAATACTGTGATTATTTCATCTTAACAATAATAAACTCAGTTCTTCTGTTTTGTTGGTGAAGAGCTTCTTTTTCTTCCTCTGTTTTAGCTTTTGCAATTTCTGCATCGCTCACTTTTAGTTTTGATTCACCGTAACCTTTACCATAAATACGATCTTTTGCAATTCCTTGTGAAATGATGTATTTTGCAGATGATTTAGCTCTTCGGTCAGACAAACTTAAATTCGATGCATCAGAACCACGTGAGTCAGTGTGTGAGCCGAGCTCAATTACCATTCCAGGGTTTTGCTTCATTACTTCAACAATTTTGTTTAACTCAACAGCTGCATCTGGACGAATATCCGATTTGTTTAAGTCAAAATAAATAGGGTTAATAGCAATAACATCGTTTAAGTCTGTTTTTCCAACTTCAATTTTTGTTAATTCAAGTGATAAAACTCCATTAACATTTATTTCTTGTTGTAAAGCTAATATATCGGCAAGCGCAACAGTTTTAGTTATGTAACCATCTTTTTCTAATTTGAACTCATAAGAAATTTTGTCTTGGTACTTATAAGGCAAAATAGTTGATTTAAAAGCTCCATTGTCATTCGTTTTTACGCTTTCAAACAATTCATTTTTTAAGTTGTCAGAAATTGATGTTTGAACACCACTCAAAAGTTCTTTCGTAGCTTTATCTTTTACAACACCAGTGAAGTAATAATCAATTAATGGCATTAATTCCACATCTTGTTGGTATTCCATTTTAGTTGCGTCATATTTCACAGATTGTTTTCCTTCAACAAAATTTTCTTTTTGACCAACAATACTAAAATCATCATTAATAGTTGCCAATGAAAATTCAAAACTTCCATCATCTTTTGAAGTTGTGCTATCTACTATTACTCCATTTTTATCAGCAATATAAACAGTGGCATTTTCAACTTTTTCCTTTGTAAGCAAGTTGATAGCGTTCCCTTTTAACACAGCACTATTTCTAAAAGGAAATTTTTGATTAAATCCGTAAATATCATCGTCACCCTTTCCACCATTTCTATTGGAAGTGAAAAATCCTTTAGTTTGTTGAGGATTAGCTGTAAATGAAAAATCATCAAAAGTACTATTGATTGGTGATCCTAAGTTTTCAATACTTGTAACATCACCAGTTTTGGTCATTTTAGCCATGAATACGTCTAATCCACCTAATCCGAAATGCCCTTCAGATGAGAAAAACAACAAGTTTTCTGTAGAATTGAAAGAAGGAAATAATTCGTGTTGGTTTGTATTTACTCTTTGTCCTAAGTTAATTGGTGAACCAACAGTGTTTCCATCATTATCTAAACCAACAGAATAAATATCCATACCGCCAAATCCTCCTGGTCTATCCGAAGCAAAAAACAATTTTTTACCATCTTCTGATATAGCAGGATGTGCTGATGAAAAGGCATTATCGTTAATAGATAATTCAGTCACGTCAACCAGTTTTTTCCCATCATATTTAGCTTTATAAATTTTTAGGCGCACTGATTTTTGATCATCATACCCTTTTTTCCCATTTAAAAAATTATTTCTTGTAAAATAAACATATCCGTTTTTTGCATTGTAAACAGCAGGACCATCGTGGTATTTTGTTTTACCACCAGCTTTTAATAGCTTCATTTTACCAATTTCTCCATTTTCATTAATTGGCGCACTGTATAAATCATAGAAATAATTTCCTGTCCATGAATGCAAGCTCATAACTGCTTTAGAGCGTCTTTTTGAACTGGCTAACAAGATGTTTTTGTCATTATAAAAGCTAGCACTCATGTCAGAAGCTGTTGTGTTAACCTTTAGAGTTTTTATTTCAAATTGGTCATTATCTTTTTTGAGTTCATTTAGCGATTTATTGAGCGCTTTTGTTGATTCATTAGCTCCATATTTGCTTTCAAAACTTGCTAACAACTCGCTTGATTTGTTGTATTCCTCTAAACCATGTTCAATCAAAACTAAACGGTAATGTTGCTCTTTTGTCAACAAGTTTTTACGATTAAGGAAATTATACCATACCGCAGCTTTTTTTCTATTGCCAATTTTATCATAACAGTCAGCTATTTTAACTGCAACTGTAGCAGAATCTACTTTTCTTGCAATTACGTCTTCATACGCTTCACTGGCATAATAATATGCTTTTTGTTCATACATTCTATCGGCATATTTCAAACGAGCATTTTGCGACAATCCTAAAAAGGTTGTACTAATCATCGTGAATAATAATATTAAATACTTCATATCTTTAATGTTTTCGTTGTGTATTTAGTGCAAATTCTATTAAAAATAACGTGGTGATGTCAATGATTTACTCTTGAACAATAAGTCATAACTCAACAATATCTCATGTGTTCCATAATTGTATGAACGCAATTTAGTTGTTGAATAATCAAATGAGTATCCAATTTTAAACTGATTGGAAAATTGGTATTGGAACATAATTCCAGCACTTTCCAATAATCTATAATTAGCACCAATCCAAACTTTATCATACATTATAAAAGCTAAACTAACATCTAGTGCAAGCGGAGCTTGTTCTGTTATCTTTAGCATTGTGCTCGGTCTTATTTTTAACATTCTATTGGCTTTAATGTAACCACCCAATGTTAAGTAATAGTGACGTTGAGCAATGTATTCAATAGATGATAAATCCCCTGCCTTTTTTAAATTATCAATAATTCTTGGTATAGCAACTCCTGCAAACCATTGTGTTGATTGATAATAAATACCAACCCCAACATTTGGCTGAACTTCATTTTTAAAGCGAACATTAACCAATGCATCATTTTGGTCATGTTTTACCAAGTTTAATAAATCACCGTTTAACAAGTTGATTCCACCCTTTACACCAAAAGATAAACGTGAGTTATTTTTCTTAAACTTAAATGAATACGAAAAATCTGCATTAAACCATGTAGAGTTTGTAGGTCCTAATTTATCATTTAATAAACTAAAACCTAAGCCAATATTGTCATATCTTAATGGCGTATGCAAGCTAAAAGTTGTACTCATTGGAGCACCTTTAAAACCTGCCCATTGTTGGCGATGTAAAACGGATATGTTCATCATATCACGACTACCTGCATAAGCAGGATTGTAATAAAGCATATTGTCCATGTATTGCGTGAACTGTGCTTCTTGTTGTGCTTGTAATTGGTTAGCGCTTCCAATCATTAAAGCAATAGCGAATAATATTTTAATTTTTTTCATATCTCTTGATATTGAATTTAGATAGTAAATAAAACAACGTTAACTAAGGCTTATCTTTTTAAGTAAACATAACCCTTGTGCATTTCACCTGCATTTGGTTGTCCTTCATTACCACCAAGTTGAAGTATGTAGTAATATGTACCTTCTGGTAAATCATCTCCTGCAACATTGAGTTTGCTAATAGACTTACCATCCCAGTCATTTTGGTAATTTTCGTGATAATACACCTCGCTTCCCCAACGGTTGTATATCCAAACTTTGGAGTTAGGATAACCGTCCAATCCTTCAATATAGAATTTGTCGTTTTGACCATCGCCGTTTGGTGAGAACACCTCTGGGATAACAATTGAACAAGCTTCAACAATAAGTAAGATTTCATGAGAACTAGTACATCCATTTGCATTTGTTGCAATTACAGTATATACACCACCGTCTGCAGGTAATACTGACTCAACGGTGTAAGAACTTCCAGTTCCTAATTGTGAGTTCCCAAAATACCATGTATAAGTTGTATTACTGTCTGGATTTGCTATGCTTAAAGTTGTGTTTAATCCTGAACAAACTGTAACAGTATCATTTCCACTTAACGTGATTATAGGGTTCTCAATTACAGTAATATCAAAAGTTGTTTGAGTTACATTGCCATTAACGTCTGTAACGGTATAAGTAACAGTTGTTGTTCCAACTGGGAATACTGTATTGCTGTTATGGCTACTTACAACAGTTTGAACAACACAATTATCAGAAATAGTTTCAGTCCAAGATACTGTATCGTTTTCACAAACTATTGGAGATGCAACATTAATAATAACGGATGGTGAAATGGTATCTTGTACGCTTAAATTAAATGTACAGGTAGAAGTGTTTCCACTATTATCAGTTGCTGTTAATGTTATTGTATGCGAACCAACACCTAATGTTGAACCAGCAGTTGGACTTTGAGTTACAACTAACGTTCCACTTGCCACATCACTACAATTATCAGTAACATTTAACTGTGAGTTATTTGTAAAATAAGGAACAACAATATCACATGCATTATTACTAGAATAAATAGTTGTATCGTTTAAACAACCACCGTTAAATACAGGTGCAATTGTATCGGTTACTGTTAAGTTGAACGAACAAGTACTGTTGTTTCCGTATGCGTCTGTTGCAGTTAAAACAATTGTGTGTGTTCCAGCTCCTAATGTTGTTCCAGCAGTTGGATTTTGTGTAATTACTATTGTTCCACTTGCTAAATCACTACAGTTATCTGTTACATCAATTTGGTTGCTCGATGTAAAGTCTGGCACAATAATGTCGCAACTACCAACTATTGCAGACGACATTGTTGTATCGTTAACACAAGCATTAAATACTGGTGAGGTATTGTCGTCTATCGTAACAGAAAGCGTTGCATTGTCATTAGGACAACCACCTGTTCCAAATAATGTGTATGTTACATCAAATGTTCCGGTAGAAACAGCTGTTAAATTACCACTTCCATCAATTGTAGCAATACTTGGATTTGATGTTGCCCATATTCCACCAGCATCACCGTTTGATGTGTAGGTAGATGTACCAGTTGGACAAATCAATGTTGGGCCACTAATTACACCTGGGTCAACAGGACTTGTAACTGTAACCGTTTGAGTTGATGTATTTGGACAAGCTCCAGGAGTAGTGTATGTTATTGAATAGGTTGTGCCTCCAATTCCATTTGTTATTTCACCAGTTGAGCCATTAATACTTGATCCATCCATTGGATTTGGGTTAAATGCAAATGTTCCTCCAGGAGTTGCAATGTTTGTTGCATTGTTTGAAGATCCTTCACAATAATCTGTTAAAGTGAAAGAAGCATCAACTAAAGGAGGGTTGGTTATAGAAATATTTGTTGAAGCTACACAGTTATTAGCATCAGTAACAGTTACACTATAAGAACCAGCACATAAACTTGAAATTGATGTTGAGTTAAAACCAATCGGGTTATTTGCTTGATCATACCATTGATATGTAAGCGTTCCAGTTCCACCACTTGCTACAATAGATATTGAACCATCACAAGCACCATTACAAGAAGGGTTTGTTGGCGTAGCATTGTTGATTGTAGGAGCGCCTAAATTGCTTAAATTCTCAGTACCTGTAACAGTACATCCAGAAGCATCTGTAATTAAGATGTTATATGTGCCTGCTCCCAATCCTGAAAACGTTCCACTTGCTTGACTAGTAGCCCCATTATTAATAGAATAACTGTATAAAGGAGTTCCATTGTTTGCAGTTAACACAATTTGACCATTCAAATTACCACAAGTAGGGTTAGTTAATGATGCCGAGTATGTTGGAGAAGGGTTAACATTTATGGTAATTTGATCTATAGTTTGACAACTATTTGATGCAGTTGCAGTAACTGTATAGATTGTTGTTATTGTAGGACTAACAGATTGTGAACTTCCAACATGTCCATTGTCCCAATTGTATGTTGTACCTGCAGGTCCTGTCACAAGAAGTGTACTTGAATTACCAGAGCATATTGTCGTTGGGCTTGCACTAACAGTAATTGCAGGTCGTGGATTAACAGTAATTGTGGTTGAACCTTGAGCACTACATCCTGAACCATTTGTAACTGTTACTACATAAGTTCCTGTATTTGAAACTCCTGCATTTAAAATTGTAGGATTTTGTAATGTGGATGTAAATCCATTTGGTCCAGTCCAGCTATATGAGCTTCCGCCATTTGACGTTAAATTTATTGCATTTCCTTCACAAACAGAAGTGTTTGGAGATACTGTAACTGTTGGTACATCATTTACTGTAACAGAAATTGATGAAGAATTTGAACATCCACTAGCATTAGTCATTGTTACAGTGTATAAACCAGACATTGCTGTAGTAGCACTACTAATTGTTGGGTTTTGAACACTTGAAGTAAAACCGTTTGGACCAGTCCAGCTATAGCTTGAACCACCAGCAGTTGATGTTAAATTAATTGCAGAACCAACGCAAACAGGGCTATTAACGTTGCTTGAAACATTTGGTAACGGATTTACTGTAATAGAAACCGTTGCATTTGCAGAACAGCCATTAGCACCTGTAACAACTACGGTGTATGTACCGCTTGCTGCAGTTGTAGCGTTTGGAATTGTTGGATTTTGAGATGAACTTGTAAATCCATTCGGTCCTGTCCAGCTATATGAAACTCCTCCTGTTCCGTTTAATGTAATTGTATTTCCTACACAAATTGTTACTGGTGCAGCTGTCGCTCCTGGGTCTGGAAGTGAATTTACAACAACATTTACAGTAGCTTGACTACTACAAGAACCATTGCTTACAGTAACTGTATATGTACCAGCATTGGATGCAGTTGCACTTGAAATAGAAGGATTTTGTTGGTTAGAAGTAAATCCGTTTGGTCCAGTCCAGCTATATGAACTTCCACCACTTGACGTTAAATTAATAGCTTGACCTACACAAACTGGACTATTAGAATTTCCAGATGCTGTAGGAGCGGTATTTACACTTACAACTACATTTCCTGTGTTTGTACAACCATTAGCACCTGTAACTATTACTGTATATGTACCAGCATTGGATGCTGTTGCATTTGGAATTGTAGGGTTTTGCAATGTAGATGTAAATCCATTTGGACCTGTCCAACTATATGAAACTCCACCAGAAGAAGTTAAATTGATATTATCGCCTACGCATGGATTGTTTGAGTTAACGGTAACAGTAGGTAATGGGTTGATTGAAACATCAACAGTAGCAGTTGAGCTACATCCACTTTGTGTTACTGTTACTGTGTACATTCCTGCATTAGCAGCAGTAACATTAGGAATTGATGGGTTTTGAGACGAACTTGTAAATCCATTAGGTCCTGTCCAACTGTAACTTGAACCTCCATTTGCAGTTAAATTTAATGTAGATCCAACACAAATTGGGGCATTTGAACCAGCAGTTGCCGTTGGTGAAGGGTTAACAATTACATTCACTGTCGTCTGAGCAGAACATCCTGATAAATTTGTTGCTGTAACCGTATATGTACCAGCATGGGATGCTGTTGCATTTGAAATTGATGGATTTTGAGAATTGCTTGTAAATCCATTTGGACCCGTCCAACTATAAGAGCCAAAAAAACCTGCACCACTTGAAGTTAAATTAATAGTAGAACCTTGACATACAGGGCTATTGGACCCTGCAGAAGGATTTGGTGAATTGTTTACTGTTACAGAAGTAGTAGCTTGACTTGTACATCCATTTGCACCAGTAACTGTTACTGTATATGTACCTCCATTTGCTGATACAGCTGAAGGAATAGATGGATTTTGAGACGAGCTTGTAAATCCATTTGGTCCCGTCCAACTATATGTTCCACCTCCAGAAGATGTTAAGTTAATTGGTTTTCCAGTACATACAGGGCTGTTTGATCCTGCTGTTGCTGTTGGACTTGGGTTTACAGTAACCGATACATTATCAGTTGCACTACACGTTCCATTTGAAGCAACTAAAGTATATGTTCCAGTTGCAGCTGTAGTTGCATTTGATATTGTTGGGTTTTGAACCGAACTTGTAAATCCATTTGGTCCCGTCCAACTATATGTAGAAGCCGTCCCACCAGCTGTTAGATTGAGTGTTTGACCTGCACAAATTGGACTATTAGACCCTGGGTCTATTGTTGGTGTCGTGTTTACAGTTACATTCACTGTTTTTGTATCTGTACAACCTGCAGCGTCGGTTACAACTAATGTGTATGTTCCAGTTGCAGCTGTAGTTGCATTTGGAATAGTTGGATTTTGCAATGTAGATGTAAATCCATTTGGTCCTGTCCAACTATAGGTGTAGCCGGGTGAGCCACCTGTTGCACTTCCTGTTAATGTCAATGTTTGTCCTGCACATATTGGGCTATTTGAAGATGCAGAAGCTGTAGGACTTGATGATGTATAAGTAATGATAACAACACCATTAGCACCATTTCCTCCCGTTGCATATGACCAACTACTAGCCCAGTTATTTAAGTGAATTAAAGAACCTCCACCACCAGCTCCATATACAGCTCCATTATTCCCATTGTTTATATTTGAACAATTAGAACATATAGCTCCTGTTCTACCGTTTCCACCTTTTCCAGAGTTTGGTCCGTTACCATTACCTCCTTGCATATTGTGTCCCATTGATGGATTTGGACAAGGAGCATACTCACCATTAAAACCATTACCACTAGCACCACCAGCACCACCGCCTGCACCACTTCTGTCAGTACAGCTTCCACTATGAGCACCATTTGACCCATTTCCTCCAGTATAATTTAAAGTTCCTCCAGAACCAACACCACCAGTTCCACCAGTTCCATTATCACCTTGATGACAATCGCAATTAGTATTTTGGGTTCTAGCACCCCCGCCACCATTTCCTCCTGTTGCTTGTAATGTTGCTCCAACTAAAACAGTTGCAGGTCCAGCAAATGAACTTAAACCTCCATTTGCACCATTGTTTTTGTTGGTGCCTGTGGTCCCAGAACCAGCGCCTACACCACCAGCTCCACCTGTTCCTACAACAATTGTATAAACATCACCAGGTGTTACAGTGTATGTACGACTAGCATAACCACCAGCACCACCACCAGCGCCTGCACTACATGCTTCATTTTCAGGGTAACCTGAAGAGTTTGAAGGGTTTCGTGATGCAGTACCACCACCACCACCACCAGCACCTATTACTTGTACTGTAACTGAAGTAACACACGGAGGAACTGTCTATGAACCATTTGTTGTATATGTTACTGTTGTTTGCCCATTAACAAAAAGGCTTAAGAAAATGGATATTAATCCAAATAAAAGTTTTAACTTTTCCATAATAGTAGAAATAGTAAATTAAAAAATAATAGTTTTAAAAACGCAAATTTAGTGCTTTTCTTTATGCTTGTTCAAAAATCGAAATGATTTGGATTTTAAAAAAACGTAAAATACTGAATATTAGTTGTTTGTGAAAATAATGTGTTAATAAAAAAACAAAATAATTGTTCCAACCAAAAATATTAACATTCTTGGATAGCCGTATTTTTCTTATGATTTAGGAAATGATGGTTATGAAGAGATTAATCTACATAACTCAATTTTATCATGTTGGATTTACCCAAATCTTCGAGTGGAATGGAAGTAATGTTAATCACCAATTCGCCATCTTTCAATAAACCTTTGTCTTTCAAAATATTCTTAATATCTGAAATTGTTTGGTTGGTAGAGATGCGTTTGTCGTAATAAAACCCTTTCACGCCCCAAATTAAGTTGATTTGCGTTAAAATGCTTCTGTTACTTGTAAACACGTAAATTGGACATTTTGGACGTTGTGAAGCTAATTTATAGGCTGTGTATCCAGAAAATGTCATTGTTAAAATGGCGTCAGCATCGGTGCGTTGTGCTAATCTACAAGCGTTAAAACAAATAGAATCGGTGATAAAACGTGCTTGGTTTTTTTCTGGAGCTTCTTCTTTGTTGTACATACCTTCAAAAGATTCCATTTTACCAATAATATCACTCATTGTTTGGATAACTTCTACCGGATAAGCACCCACCGATGTTTCTCCAGACAACATAACTGCATCTGCACCATCCAAAACAGCGTTGGCAACGTCGTTTACTTCTGCTCTTGTTGGCATCAAGTTAGAAATCATTGATTCCATCATTTGCGTAGCAACAATTACAGGCTTGGCATTCATACGCGCACGATTGATAATCATTTTTTGAATCAACGGTACGTTTTGAAAAGGTACTTCAACACCCAAATCACCACGCGCCACCATCAATGCGTCTGCTTCCTTGATAATTTCTTCAATGGCTTCAACAGCCTCTGGTTTTTCAATTTTTGCAATTACTTTTGCTTTTGCTTCACGATGTGCAATGATGTTTTTAAGTTGGCGTACATCCTCTGGATTTCGAACAAACGATAAACCAATCCAATCCACACCATGTTCCAATGCAAAATTCAAATCTTCTCTATCTTTTTCTGTTAAAGAAGGCATTGAAATAGCTGTATTTGGAAAGTTAACACCTTTTTTAGAAGATAAAACGCCTCCTTGGATAACTTTTGCCTTAAAAGCATCTTTTTTGTTGGTTTCGGTCACTTCTAAAGCCAATTTTCCATCGTCGAGCAAAATGCGTTCACCTGGATTTACATCTTGTGGTAATTGCTCATAATTAATTGAGAAATGTTTGGCTGTACCAAGAACTTTTTTGGTTGTAATTTTTACAATAGCATCCTTTTCCAATAACACACCATTGTTTTGCATGTCGTGTGTGCGGATTTTTGGACCTTGTAAATCGGCTAAAATCGCCACGTTTAATGCTAGTTCTTCGTTTAATTCGCGAATATTTTTAATAGATTCAATGTGGGCTTCATAGCCACCGTGTGAGAAATTTAATCTGCAAACGTTTAGTCCAGCTAAAAACATCTTCTTCAATGTTTCTTTTTTTGCTGTTGATGGACCTAATGTTGCAACAATTTTTGTTCGTTTCATTTTTTTAAAATATAATGTGTTTGGTAGAAGGTAGTGTGTCACAGTCTAACACAAAGGTAGCTAAAATACTTTCTACTTTTCTTAACTTTTCACTTAATTGGTGTGTGTCTATAACTTCATTTTCTTCTATGAAAAGGAAAAAATCAATCGAGGATCTTTCAGGTATTAAAAACTTACCTTTTTCTTTGTTTTTAATCAAAGAAAAATTGACACGATTTTCCTCATCATAGTATTCATACATTGTGTGAGATTGATGTATAATCTCATTCTTTTTAGTGAAAGTAATGATAAAGGGGTTTTCTGAATGAACAAATTTATAGTTTAACGTATTATTTATATTCCACGCTAAACGGTAGTCGTTGTGGTGACTACTAATTCCTATTAATTCAAATGCTGTTTTTTCATCGTCTATTTCAAGGGTATATTTTTTTTGCTTAGCCATAGCTTTGATGAAAAAAACGATAAAACTTAATATTAAAAATATGCATCAAAATTACGCACCTTTTTTAAGGTAACATAATTTTTTATTCATTCTCTTCTTTTACTGAAGGTTTAATGTATGCATCTTTAAAATTAAGTTGTTCTAATGTATTTGCTTTTAATCCTTTAACACGTGCGTTTACCATAAATAACATGTTGTTAACCACTAATGGCGAAACAACAGCATCCGCAGCAATTAATGATTGCGCTTTTATGAATAAAAATCCTTTTTTTCTACTGTCTTTTTCTAACTGTGATAATTCCAATGTTTTATTGAATTCAGCATTGTTATACTTGAAATCATTTGTTGCATTACCACTGCTATAAAAAAGTTCTAAAAAGGTAATAGGACTTGGGTAGTCTGCAACCCATCCAGCTCTCCAAATCTTCGCTTCGCCATTTTTGATTGCTGCTTCACGTTCTGTTAGTGAACAAAGTTTAATTGATAAATCAATATTTAACTCACGTTTAATAACTTCACAATAACCTTTTATCAATGCTTCGCTTCTAGAACCCTCAACTCCATTTACATAAATGGTGGTAGCTGGGAAATTAGCTCCGTTTGCATAACCTGCTTGAGCCAACAATTTTCTCGCTTTTTCAGGATTTGCAGGTGCTGCTGGAGTTTGGTTGTTGGCTCCTTCAATTTCTGGAACAAAGCCATTTGTTGCTGGATATCCATCACCACCAATATATTTTTCAATCAATTCTGAAGGGTTAACAGCATACAAGAATGCCTCTCTAACTTCTTTTGAAGCAAATACACCATCAGCAGTATTAAATCCAACATATTCAATGTTTAAACTTTGTGAAGACTCAACTTTATGTTTCACATTTTTACCAGCCATTGCATCTTGTAAAGTACCCAATACATTTTCAATTTCTGCAGCAGGAATATCTAACAATAAATCAATGTTTTTGTTTCTAAATGCCAGCATTTCATCCTTTTTGTTAGGAATGAATTTTAGTACAACAGCTGATAAATAAGGTAATTGATTTCCAAATTCATCTTTTTGCCAATAATTATCGTTTCTTACTAGTCGAATTTGTGATTTATCAATTGATTCAAGTTTGAAGGCCCCTGTTCCTACAGGATGTGTTTTAATATCATTACCATATTTTTCAAATGCTTCTTTTGGGAAAATAATAGTGTTTTTTCTTGTTAAAAGCTCTTCAAATCCAATGAAAGGTTTATTTAAAGTAATTTCAACAGCATCGCCTTTTACTTTGATTCCAGATACACCACCTTTTGGAAAAGATGTTGCAGATTTTGACTTGAATTCTTTTGCTCCTTTAATTCTATTAACCAAAATATCGTCATCTTGATTCAAAGGATTACCAGAACATACAAAATCTAAAGAAAATTTGACATCTTCAGGTGTTAATTCTCTACCTTTTCCACCAAAACACTCGTCATCGTGAAAAAATATTCCTTTACGAATTTTAAATGTGTAAACATTTCCTTCTTCATTAGATGAAAATTCACTTGCAATACCTGGTACAACCTCCAAAGTTGTAGGATCAATATTTAATAAAGTTTCGTAAATCTGAGAAGAAATATTAATGACGTTTACATTTGCAGAAGCTATAGGGAATGTTTCGGATACAACTTCAGAACTTGAAAATACGAGCTCACCACCATACGTCTTACCGCCATTAATTAGTGTAATATCTTTAGTTTTTGTTTCTTTATTACCACAAGAAGTTAATAGTAAAAAAGTAGAAAGTGTAACATAAATAATTGACTTCATTTTCAATGAAAGATTTAAGATTTAAACCACAAATATAAAAATATTTAAATTAAACGACGTTTTGTTTAATTTTTTTTAAATCAATTGATGTATAATTTGTTAATATTCTGAAAGATAGTGTGCTTTTTAAAAGTTAAATTTCTAATAACCAACAGTTGCACGAACACGCTCTAAAACTGTTTTTGCATACTTTCTTGCTTTGTCTTCGCCTATTTTTAGTGCTGCAATAATTTCTTCAGGGTGCTCCATTAAATACCAATAACGCTCACGCTGATTTTTGTACTTTTCAACAATTAAATCAAATAATGCTTGTTTTGCATGCCCATAGCCATATCCTCCATTCACATATAATTCGGTCATGTTTTGAATTTGTTCGTCCGTTGCTAAAAGTTTATATAACGCAAAAACATTACATGTTGCTGGATCTTTAGGCTCTTCTAATTCCTTACTATCTGTTTGAATCGACATGATTTGCTTGCGCAACTGTTTGTCGGGTAAAAAGATGTTAATGAAGTTGTTGCGAGATTTACTCATCTTCTGACCATCGGTACCCGGAATGATTTTCGTGTTTTCATTAACAAGCCCTTCTGGTATTACAAAAGTTTCTTTGAATTGGGCATGAAAACGTGAAGCCACATCGCGCGTAAACTCAATGTGTTGCTCTTGATCTTTTCCAACAGGAACAAATTCAGCGTCGTAAATTAAAATATCTGCTGCCATCAACATTGGGTAGGTAAACAATCCACCATTGACATCCCCCAAACGATCTGCTTTGTCTTTAAATCCATGTGCCAAACTCAAACGAGAATATGGGAATAAACACAATAGATACCACATCAACTCGGTAACTTCAGGTATCTGACTTTGTCTGTAAAATACTGTTTTATGCACGTCTACACCAAAACTAAGCCATGTCGCAGCTGTTGAAAGTGTGTTCTCTTTTAATTCTGTTGGGTTTTTAATTTGTGTAAATGAATGCAAATCAGCAATAAACAAAAACGCTTCGTTTTCTGATTTGTTCGACATTTCAATGGCAGGAACAATTGCTCCCAACAAATTTCCCAAATGTGGTGTTCCAGTACTTTGTATACCTGTAAGAATTCGCGACATATTTAGATTTTTTGCGAAGATAATTATTAATTTTTTTAAATACTTTGATTCTTTTGATAAAGAACCCTAAATTTGTGGTGCAAATTCAATTTCTATGAGATTTAATTTAACCAAAGAATTTATTGATCAAACAAAAGCTGCAATTGCGGCCAATGATTCTGATTGGTTAAAAATCAATGTATTGGAATTGCACTTTGCAGATATTGCAGAGGTGTTGCATCCACTTACCAACGATGAGGCAAAATTCGTTTATTTTTTAATGGACGAAGATCAGCAAGCCGAGGTATTGATGGAACTCGAAGAAGATGTGCGCGATCGTTTCTTAGCATCGTTGTCATCTCAAGAAATTGCCACACAATTAGAAAACCTTGATTCCGATGATGCTGCTGACATTTTAGGTGAGTTGTCGGACAAGAAAGTGCAAGAAGTCATCTCTTTAATGCAAGACGATGAAGCTGCCGACGACATCGTTGATTTGTTGAAATACAAAGACGGAACTGCTGGTAGTTTGATGCAAAAAGAGTTTATCAAAGCACGTGTCAATTGGCCAATTGATAGAGCACTTTTGGAATTGCGTCGTCAAGCCGAAGATGTTAAACGCGTATATTCCATTTATGTGGTGGACGATGCCGATCGATTACTCGGTGTTTTGTCGCTCAAAGAAATGCTGTATTCCAAACCAAAAACTAAAATCGCAGATATTTTTCAAGATAAAAACATCATTTCGGTAAAAACCAATGAAGTTACGGAAGTGGTGTCTAAAACTATGGATAAATATGGATTGGTTGCTGTTCCAGTTGTTGATTTGCAAAATAAATTGGTGGGGCGCATTACCATTGACGATATCGTTGAATATATCAAAGAAGAAGCCGATAAAGATTTTCAATTGGCAACTGGTATCTCTGAAAAAGTAGAGCATACCTCGTCCGTTTGGAAAATCTCGCGCGCTCGTTTGCCATGGTTGATTATTGGTATGTTGGGCGGAACCATGAGTGCACACGTAATTTCTGGTTTCGAAGAGCAAATTAGTAAAGTTACAGCACTTGCTTTTTTTATTCCTTTAATTACTGCAATGGGTGGAAACGTTGGTGTGCAATCATCGGCAATTGTGGTGCAATCTCTGGCAAAAGGAAGCGATATATTTTCCAATATCTTTAAAAAAGTAGGAAAAGAATTGTTGGTGGCGATGCTAAACGGTATTTTGCTTTCCACTATTATTTATGGTATCGGAATTTTTTTCGAAGGATCCAAACTAGCCATTGTTGTCAGTCTTTCATTGTTTACTGTGATAATTTTTGCTTCTATTTTTGGAGTGCTCATTCCACTTGGGTTAAAAAAATTAAAAGTCGATCCTGCATTGGCTATCGGCCCGTTTGTTACTACACTTAACGACATAGTAGGGTTGTTTATCTACTTTACCATCGGTGTGATGTTATACAAATTCTAATGAAAGTTTTATTTATCGACACGGTTCATTCGATTCTCCAACAGCGATTAGAGGCAAAAGGTGTTTTTTGCAAAGATGCTAGTAAACTAAGTAAAGAAGCAATTCAACAAGAATTAAACGATACGGATGGTATTGTGATTCGTTCCCGTTTTCGCATGGATGCCGCTTTGTTGGATTTTGCTCCACAACTACAATTTATTGCTCGTTCAGGCGCAGGAATGGAAAATATTGATTGCGACTATTGTGAACAAAGAAACATCCAATTGTTCAACGCGCCTGAAGGAAATTGCACCGCCGTTGCCGAACATGCCTTGGGGATGATTTTAGCACTCTTCAATCAATTAAAAAAAGGGGATGCTGAAATTAGAAAAGGAATTTGGGATAGGGAAGGCAATAGAGGCGTTGAATTAACCGGTAAAACGGTCGGAATTATTGGCTACGGACATAATGGAAGTGCTTTTGCAAAACTCCTATCTGGATTCAATTGCCGTGTGCTTGCTTATGATAAATACAAAACAGGATTTGCTAATGGATTGGTAGAAGAATGTACTCTCGAACAATTATACGAGCAAGCAGAAATCATTAGTTTTCACATACCTCAAAACGAAGAAACACTTTTTTGGGCAAATGCAGACTTTTTTTCAAAAGTGAAACATCCGTTTTACTTAATTAACTTATCAAGAGGAAAAATTGTAAAAATTGAGGCGCTTAACAAAGCGATCAACGATGGAAAAGTAAAAGGGGCTGTTTTGGACGTATTGGAATTTGAAAGCGCAAGTTTTGAAAATATTTTTGGAAACGAAATTCCACCTACTTTTAAAGAATTGCTTGAAAGTGATAAAGTGCTATTGTCGCCACATGTGGGTGGATGGACAGTTGAAAGTTATTTCAAATTAAGCGATGTGTTGGCCGATAAAATAGAAGCGGCTTATTTTTAATCATCCAATTTCTATCACTTGACTTGTTGTGTAATTTCTCGAAGAT
Source organism: Bacteroidota bacterium (assembly GCA_029558435.1). The sequence goes on along the minus strand of JAKQEZ010000262.1, from coordinate 7,275 downwards.
CCAATAAAAAGTCAATGTCTTCTTCTATTTTATTACCAATTACCACCACGTTGGCGCCTGCATCAAAAAGTTGTTTGATTTGACTGGTTGAACGGATACCACCCCCAATAATTAACGGTTGATTCAATTGTTTTACTGCTTTTACCATTTCTGTTGATACGCAATTTTTTGCACCACTTCCAGCATCCATAAATACCAGTTGGTGGCCAATTAATTTTCCTGCCAAAGCTGTTTGCGTAGCAATAGATAGTTGGTGTTGAGGAATTGGTGTCGTCTGGCTAACATAAGCAACTGATGAATGACTGCCGCCATCAATCAATAAATAAGAGGTTGAAATAACTTCCAATCCAGCGTCAACAATTTTTTGTGCTGCTTGCACGTGATGGGTAATCAAAAAATCAGCATTTCTACCAGAAATTAAGTTTAACAACAAGATAGCATCTGCCAATGGTGATACCTGACTAGAAGAACCTGGAAAAATAATTATTGGGATTCGTGCTAATTTTTTTAATGCAGCTATCGTTTGGTTAAATTCTTTTTCGCTCACCGTGCTGCCTCCAATAAATATAAAATCAACACCACTAAAATGAATTTTTTCAATTAATTGCTCGATATATGCTATGGATTGACATTTTTCAGGGTCAATCAAAACAGCAATTTTTTGTTGGTCAATAATAGAATCAATGATTTTCATAAAGTGGCGATGTATTTATTGTAACAATGTATCCATCAATGATACTTGCACTCAAATGTACAGAAAAACTTTTGTTTTCTTCTAAAACCTTACAGTTGAATGTGTTTTTTTTATCAAAATCTGTTATTAAGAGGTCTTTTTTAAAAATAATTCCTTCTTTAGTGCTTAATTTATAGAGTGCTTCTTTGCACGACCATGCTTTTGACATAAGTTCAATGTTGGATGTGTCTAAAAGTGCAATTTCACTTTCGTTCAAAAATTTTTGGTGTAGTCGTTGTGCTTTACTGCTTATAGGTTCAATATCTACTCCAATTTTATAGCAGTTGCAAACAGCAAATACAACCCAATTATCGCAGTGGCTAATTGAAATATGATTGGTCGAATTTTTAAAATAAGGAGCTCCTGTGGATAAATAATAAATTGGAGTATTTTTAAATAGTGTAGTTTTTAAAATCCTTGTCGCAACAAATTCCTTTTTTCTTTTCTCACTTTTAAAAGTGGAAAGTTTAAATTGCTCATCATTTGTTAATAAATAGGTGTAATCATTGATGTTGTACTCATCGAAACGAATGAAATACAGGGTGCTGTCACCAATTTTTATATTTTTTAAATAAAACACGTTTGTAAAACTAATTTTTTTCTTTAAAAATTAAAAAATACTTTAAATGTATATTTTTTTTAGTGAGCTGTTTTAAATTAATTTTTAAAGCAAGGTATTTTTAAATTAAAGTAGGCTAAATTGCGCTAAAAAACAAGTGTTTAAAGAAGTGTATTTTTTTATTTCAAAACTTTTATTCTACATTTGTTAAGGAAAGTTAATTTAACAAAAAATTAATTTTTTTGGAATGAAGAGGTATATGTCGAATTAATATTTATATATTTACCGCTTTGTTTTGTAGATAATAAGTTAAATAATAATCTGTGCTTATGTTGAAAAATTTACATTTAGTAATTTTAAGTGTTTTATTATCAGTAGCATACTCTTTTTCTCAATCAGGTTTGGGAACTATTAGAGGGTCTGTTATTGATGGTGAAACAAGAGGGCCAATTGGTTTTGCAAAAGTGTTACTCTTGCAAGATGGAACGGTAAAAGGGGGTGCCAATACGGATGATGATGGAAAATTCCAAATCAACTCGATTGCACCAGGTTCTTACGATGTGGAAGTAAGAAACGAGGGAGATGGATATCAGCCTACTGCAATTCGTGGTGTAATTGTAAATGCTGATAAAATTACTTTCTTGGATAATACGGAAATATCTAAGCCTAAAGATGTTCAAAACATCGAAGAATTAGTAGTAGTTGCCTACAAAGTACCACTTATTAATAAAGATGGTGGTGCATCAGGTTCAACAATTACTGCTGAGGATATTTCTCGTTTACCAGTTCGTTCTGCTGCTGGTGTTGCACAAACAGTTGGTGGTGTAAATACAGATGAAGGAAGTGGTGCAATTAGTGTTCGTGGTTCTCGTTCAGATGCTACGTATTACTATATTGACGGTATTAAAGTACGAGGATCTTCCAACTTGCCAAAATCAGCAATCGAAGAGGTATCGGTAATCACAGGTGGTTTACCTGCTAACTATGGTGACGTTACCGGTGGGGTTATCTCTGTAACAACAAGAGGACCTTCTTCAAAATTCTTTGGAAGTATCGAGGCTGTATCTTCTGGTTTTTACATTAAAGGTAAAGACAAAGACGGTTATGACGGAAAAGTTTTTGGTTTGGATAAATATGCCTACAACTTAGTTGAAGGGATGATCTCTGGTCCTTTATTCATGAAAAAAGATTCAACAGGTGCAAAAACAAAACCTATTATGGGATTCTTGTTATCTGCAAACTACTTGAATGAATTGGATAACCGTCCTTTAAATGGAGGTAGCTACCGTGTTAAAAAAGAAATTAGAGATTCATTGTTGCAATATCCTTTAGTGATGAATGCAAATGGTGATGGTACATTCTATCGCGCTACTTTGTTAAAAGAAAACGATTTCGAAAAAACAAAGTGGAGAATGAATGCAAGAAGCCAAAACGTATCTGCACAAGCAAAAATTGACGTAAATACAGGGCCATCTGTAAACTTGTCTTTCGGTGGGTCTATGAACTACTATGATAGAAGTTTATACGATAGAACTAGTTCATTGTTGAACTTCCAAAACTTTGGTAGAGGTAAAAACTTAGACTGGAGGGTGTTTGGACGTTTGTCTCAACGTTTCTCAAATAAAAGAGAAGGTTCTGCATCAAAAGTGAAATCTGCTTTTTACTCGTTGATGTTTGACTACTCTCAATCACGTTCAAAATCGTATGACCCAAAACATGGTTTCAATATGTTTAACTATGGACATGTTGGAACATTTACATCTCGTTTTGATACATCTTTCGTTTTTGTTGATAGCTTGAATGCTTATGTAAACCAAGAGGTGCCATTCCAAAATGGTGTTACATTTACAGGTTCTGAAACCAACCCTGGTTTAACGGCGTTAACAAGCCAATACTATGATTTATTTGGTTCTGCGGCTAACTTCAATCAATTAAGACAAGGAAATGCCTTGTTGAATGGAGATGCGCCAATTTCAGTTTACCAAATTTGGAACAACATCGGAACACCTTATAATGGTTTCGGAATTTCAGAAAACAATCAGTTACGTGTTACTGGTTCAGGATCTATCAACGTTGGTGACCACTCTATCTCTTTAGGATTTGAGTACGAACAAAGAACGGATAGAGGATGGAGCTCTGGTGATAACGGACCTATCGGATTGTGGTCGTTGGCTCGTTTGTTAGCTAATAGCCATATTTCTGAGATCGATAAAAACGACCCAAATCCTACTATCTCTCAAGAAGCAGGTTTCCAAAAAATCTATTACAACCGTTTGAATACGGGTTATGCACATAATCACAATGGTCAATTTGGAGGTGCACAAAGTGGTGCTTCTGGTGGTCAAGTAGATTACCAATCATTCTTTGACTACAACGTTCGTAAAGAATTAGGTTTAGATCCAGGTGGTAATGACTACATTCAAATTGACGCAATGGATCCAAGTCGTTTGAATTTTGGAATGTTTGCACCAGACGAATTGTTGAATAACGGAAAGTCTTATGTTTCTTATTATGGTTATGACCATGCAGGAAATAAAGTAAAAGGAAGAACAGATATTGATAAATATTTCAATGAGTTTGATGAAAATGGTAACTACAAACGTTTTGTAGGAGCATTCTCTCCAACTTATATTTCTGGATACATCATGGATAAATTTGCATTCCGTGACTTAGTATTCAACGTTGGGGTTCGTGTTGACGTATTTGATGCTAACCAACCAGTTTTGAAGGATAAATATTTATTCCATTCAGCATTAACTGCAGGTGAAGCAAGAGCTAAAATGAACAGTACTGATTATAGCTGGGTAAATGTACCTACTTCGATCGGAGATGACTATACAGTATATGTTGATGATGTTGCTGCACCAACTCAAATCAATGGATTTAGAAATGGTGATGTTTGGTACAATGCAAATGGTGATCAAGTTGAAGACCCTGCTGTATTGCGTGGTGCAAACGGTATCGCTCCTTGGTTAGCAGATGCTGGAAAAACTACAATTTCAAGTAGCGCATTTAAAGATTACAAAGCACAAGTGAGCGTAATGCCTCGTATCGCATTCTCTTTCCCAGTGTCTGAAGAATCTTCATTCTTTGCTCACTATGACATCTTAACAAAACGCCCTACAACAGGTGTACGTTTTGATCCTTATGAATACCAATTCATTCAAACAAGAAGTGAGATTATTAACAACTCTAACTTGAAGCCTGAAAAAACAATCGATTACGAATTAGGTTTCCAACAAGTGTTGACAAGAACTTCTTCTTTGAAAATCTCTGCTTTCTATCGTGAACAAAGAGATAACGTACAGTTGATTAACGTTGTTGAAGCTTATCCAGCAACTTACAAAACTTTTGGTAACATCGACTTTGGTACAGTAAAAGGTTTGACTGTTGCTTATGACTTAAGAAGAACAGGAAATATCCGTATGACTGCAGCATATACCTTACAGTTTGCTGATGGTACTGGTTCTGATGCAACTTCAATGGCAGGTTTGATTAACGCAGGTTTACCTAACTTACGTGCAATCTTCCCTTACTCATTTGACCAACGTCATGCGTTTGCTATCTCTTTTGACTATAGATACGGTACAGGTAAAGATTATAACGGTCCACGTATTAAAAACTACGAAGTATTTGGAAATATGGGATTGAACATTATGGCTAACATCTATTCTGGTAACCCATATTCTAAAAAATTAGATATCGTAAATGAAGGTATGTTCTCGCCTCAAGCTTCTGGTTTGGATGGAACAACTAACGGTTCACGTTTACCTTGGTCTTACAGATTGGATATCCAATTGGATAGAACATTTGAGTTTGAAGTAGGTAAAAAAGAAGACAAAAAACGTACGACATATTTAAATGTATATTTACGTGTTACAAACTTGTTGAACCAAAAGAACATCTTGTCTGTTTACCGCGCAACAGGTAACTGGAATGATGATGGTTACTTAGAAGCAGCAAGCAGCCAAACTTCTATTCAAAATCAAACTGACGAAGCTTCATTTAGAAATTACTACTTGATGAAGATTCAAAACCCATATAACATTAGTGCACCAAGAACTATTCGTTTGGGTATTAAATTCGACTTTTAATTCATACTAACAAAGAAGATATGAAAAGAATAATAAAATCTGCTTTAGTATTGGGAACTTTTACCTTGTTCTCTAATATGTCCCTGGCGTATTTGTACACAGGAAGCAGTAATGTTCAACCTAAAGGTAACGACAAGGTAAAACCTTCTAACAGTGAAAAAGGCGCTGCATGTGCTCCTGCTGTAAAAAAGTATATCCTTGATTTCAACGACGTTTCAGCATTGTTACAAATGGGTGGACGTTTGTTTGAAGACGAACAAAAAAGTGTAGCAGGATATGAAGTTCCTAAAGGTGGTGGTGCAAAAGCAATTTTCGCAGCTGCTCTTTGGATGGGTGGACGTGACCAAAACGGTCAGTTGAAATTAGCAGCTGTACGTTTCCGTCAAGTTGGTAACGACTTTTGGGGTGGTCCTTTAACTGTAACCATTCCTTATGCTCCAAATGTAAACTACAACCCGTTGAATCCTGTAGGAGATAATACAATTCGTCCTTATGGTGATGGTAATATTTCGGGTGACCAGTGTGCAAAATACGATAAATTCTTCCCAATCAATAAAGCATCAGTTATTCGCTTTAGCATTTGGTGGGAATCTTGTATTGACCCAAATAAAGCGCCAGGAGCATGTGATTTAATTGGTGAAGAATCATTGCCAACTAACGCTGAATTAGCTGCAATCACAGAATGGCCAGCTCACGGAGACCCAAGTTTATTCCAAGATTATTATTTGGCTCCTTTCTACGATAGAAATGCTGACCAAATTTATAACCCAATGGATGATGGGGATTATCCTTGGTATGACGATATCTTAGGAAGAGATGATGTACAATGTGGTGTTGACCGTCGTGTAACTTTATTTGGTGACCAAACTGTATGGTTTGTATTCAACGATAAAGGAAATGTTCACACTGAATCTCAAGGTGAACCAATTGGTATGGAAATCCGTGCACAAGCTTTTGCTTTTGCTACTTCTGACGAAATTAACCGTATGACTTTCTATAACTACGAGTTAATTAACCGTTCAACTCAAACATTGACAAATACATTCTTCTCTCAATATGTTGACCCAGATTTAGGTTATTCTGGTGACGACTATGTTGGTTGTGACGTTTCTCGTGGTTTAGGTTACTGTTATAATGGTACACCAAATGACGTAACCAACGGTTCACAAATTGGATATGGTCAAAATCCGCCTGCAATTGGTGTTGACTTCTTTGAAGGCCCTTACCAAGATCCAGATAATATGGATAACCCAGGTCCAGTTTGGGATGCAACTACACAATCTTGGATTACTCCAACAGTGAGTGATGCAATTTTAAATAAAGGTATTGTTTATAATGGGATAGGTACTGGTTATGGTGATGGAGTTATTGACAATGAGCGTTTTGGTATGCGTCGATTCACTTACTTTACAAATGCCGCTTCTTATCCATATACAGACCCTTCTGTAGCTAACCAATATTATAACTTTATGTCGGGTAGCTGGGCTGATGGTTCTAACATTACATTTGGTGGAACAGGTGCTGGAGGTTCAATATTAACTGACTATGTATTCCCAGGTGACTCTGACCCATTGCATTGGGGAACAGCAGGTGTTGATCCAGGAAACTCAACTCCATGGACAGAAGCATCTGCAGGTAATGCTGTTGGTGATAGACGTTTTGTGCAGTCAGCTGGTCCATTTACATTGGTTCCAGGTGCAAGTAATAACATTACAGTTGGTATCGTTTATGGTCGTGCTGCAGGTGGTGATTTAATGGCTTCAGTTGATTTAATGAAAACAGCAGATACAAAAGCACAAGCATTGTTTGATGCATGTTTCCGTATCATTGATCCACCAAATGCTCCAAAATTGCAAATCCAAGAGTTGGAAAATGAATTGATTTTGACA
>JAKQEZ010000233.1 GCA_029558435.1 Bacteroidota bacterium | reverse complement strand
GTTTTTTTCAACTGGCGAATAAAAAATGGAACGTTGAAGTTTTTTATGCCTTTTGCATACGCATCAGCAATCACAGAAGCAGAGTGGTAGCCAATCATACAATAGGTTTCATTGCCCGCCAATTCCCAAACTGGTAAGTTTCCACCTTGATTGGCATGGTTCCCAAAACTCACAATAAAATCCAAGGTTTTTTCGCGTTGAAACAAGGTGTACCAAGGATGTGTGGCGCGATAGGTATCCCATAATGAAAAAATAGTGTATTGCTCGTTTTTATCCATGGAGTGCACGTTTTTATCCTGTCCTAAATAACGTTTATCCACATCACTAAAAATGTTGGGAGCTAAATAAGAATGATACAAAGCTGTATAAAAAATCGTTGCTTTATCTTTGTCTGTAGTGTCAACAAGTACAGCCGATAGTTCTTTAACCCATTCCATTTCTACTGCTTCTTTTAACGATGCAAAGGTTTTACCTTTTAATTCATGGAAAACATTGTTTTTAGCTCCTTGTTCATCCACAGCAGAAAGCCCAACTTTTAATTCGATATCAGTAACGTTTTCAGGAAATTGAAGCAGTAATTTTGAACCATTGTCTAATAATTCAGACTTTTCAGCATCAACATTGGTTTGAATGTAAAAAAACAAACGTTGATCTTTTGCCCATGAAGATGAAAAACGAGCACCCGAAATTTCTCGCCCCTCTTGATTAATGAAATATTTAGTTAATTGATCGCGGTGTGTTAAATCAATTAAAATAAAGCGTTTCTCACCATTTTTTGGAAAAGAATAGTGGTGCATGCCTGTTCTTTTAGAAACAGTAAATTCAGCAAAAATTCCGTTGTCCATTTTTACAGAATAATAACCCGGCGTTGCTTTTTCGTTGGCATGTGAGAATTTAGAACCATATCCTTCCAAACTATCTTTATAACCTGGAGTTGTGCGTGGTTTCCCTGTTTGAGGGACGATTAATAAATCACAATAATCCTCTACACCCGTTCCACTTAAATGGGTGTGACTAAATCCCCAAATAACATCGTCTGAATAATGGTAACCAGAACAGCCATCCCAGCCGTTGTAGCGTGTATCTGGACTTAATTGCATCATTCCAAACGGGGCGCTTGCACCAGGGTAGGTATGTCCGTGTCCGCCTGTACCAATAAACGGGTTGACGTAATTCAATAAATAATTATATCGCTTAAAATCTTTAATGCCATATTCGGCTTTTTGGACTTTTAAATCTTCAAATTTTATGGAAGTATTCTTTCTGATTTGAGAAAATGTAGTGGATGCTACAAGTAAGGAACAGAAAAAGGTGAAAATTTTCATTTTTTTTAATGTTTGAGAATGTAAATTTTATAAAACACAAAGATAAACTTTTATTCGGATACAAATTGGTATTCCAATTCCAATTGATTTTCTGATTGTGCCGGATTTTCAATCAATAAATAAGCGTTGTCATTTTCCCATCGGGCAATGAAACTAGTTTTTACATTTCCTTTTTTGATACGAATGGATTGCAATCCAACAATGCCATCTTTACTCAAATGAACTGTAATATTGTCAGATAAACGACCTTGAAAAGTCATTTCTAATTGATAAACACCACTTTGCTGAGTATGTTTTTCAAGCAAATAAACGGCATTTTTGTTTTTTAAATTAAGCGTTATTGTTTTGGGTAGCATGTTATATACTTGTGCATTTGAAAAGTAACGATACCCAGCATACAAACCTATAATAACAAGTAAACTTAGAACAAAGAACGAACTTTTAGATTTAAAATTCATGTCTATTCATTGGATAAGTTTTCCTTTTTTGAATTGCGTTTTTGCTTGAAATAGGAACCAATTGTTCCCCAAAAATAACCTATAGCCAATGCGATAAAAAGAATGAACGTCAATGGTAAGTCAAATGATTTGAATACCAAGTTGATAGAAACGTAATTCCAGTTTTTTATGATGATTAAAAGCACAAACAATAACAATAGTGTTGCCACTGCTATTTTTACTTTGCTCCAAAATGCTACTTTTTCTTGAGGTTGTTGCTTGTTTTCCATTTTTTATATAAATCTTAGTAACGAAATTAATGAATTAAAGTTAATAGTGGTATAAATCGGTTTGTTTTTTTAATGGGTTGACTTAACAATCTTTAACACTGACATTTTAACATTTTGGCAATATTGGTGTTATAATTGTGTAAATAAAAAGTGAAAACAAATTAAATATAAAATTATGAACAAGAATTGGAAAACTATAGGTTTAGGCGTGCTTGGAGGACTTCTTCCAATTACAGCATTGTTATTAATTAATACCACTTCATTAAAACCATCAACTGGTTCAACACTATTCAATGAAGCGCCAGTTCGTCAGGTAAGTTACACAGGAACCGCAACACCAACAGATTTTATTCAAGCATCAGAAAATTCAATTAACTCGGTGGTGCACGTTACAACTAAAGTCGTTCAAACAACATTTCAACGCGATTTGTTTCAAGAGTTTTTCTACGGACCTGGAGCTGGTGGACGTGAGTTTAAACAATACGGATCGGGTTCTGGTTCGGGTGTCATCGTTTCGGCAGATGGCTACATTGTAACAAATAATCACGTTATTGATAATGCAAGCGAGATAGAAGTTATTTTAAATGACAACTCAAAATACAGTGCAAAAATTGTCGGTACAGACCCTTCAACTGATATTGCAGTATTGAAAATTGAAGCTTCTAACTTATCACCTATCGTATTAGGAAATAGCGATGATGTTAAGGTAGGTGAGTGGGTATTGGCTGTTGGAAATCCGTTTAATTTAACATCGACAGTGACAGCGGGTATTATTTCTGCAAAAGCACGTAATATTAATTTACTTTCTTCACGTGGGCAAGGCGATGTGGTTCCAATTGAATCATTCATCCAAACAGATGCTGCCGTAAATCCTGGAAACAGTGGGGGAGCTTTGGTAAATACACGTGGTGAGTTGGTAGGAATTAACACTGCCATTGCTTCTGAAACTGGAAGTTACACAGGATATTCGTTTGCAGTGCCGGTAAACTTGGTGCGCAAAGTAATGCGTGACTTGATTGATTACGGAATTGTTCAACGAGGATTCTTAGGTGTTCAAATTGCCGATATTACACAAGAAGTTAAAGAAACCAATAAATTATCCGATTTAAAAGGTGTGTTTGTTGCCGATGTTGTTGATGGAGGGGGAGCAGAAAAAGCAGGAATTAAAAAAGGAGATGTTATCTTAAAAATTGGATCAGTAGAGGTAAATTCATCTGCAAAATTGCAAGAAGAAGTAGGAAAAGGACGTCCGGGCGATAAAATTCCTGTAACAATTCGAAGAAAAGGCGGTTCTGAAGAAACAATTGACGTGGTTTTGCGTAATAAAGAAGGAGAAGCTAAGTTGGTTTCTAAAGAAGAAGTGAAGAAAAATGTATCCTTAGGTGCTACATTTGAGGAACTTACAGCAAAAGATAAAAAAGAATTAAAAACAGAGTATGGCGTAAAAATTAAATCAATTACTTCCGGAAAATTAAAGTCGCTTGGCTTAACAGAAGGAATGGTTATCACCAAAGTAAATAATGAACCAATAAAAAGTGTAGAACAATTAACCGAGAAGTTAAATAAAGGTAATACAGGTGTATTGTTAGAGATTTTAACACAAAGCGGTAGAAAAGAGTATATTGGATTCGGAATTTAATTGGTTTAGGTATAGTTTTTGATAGCAAATAGGCGAAAAAATATTTATTAACTTTTTTTTGAAAATAGGATTTTTTCGCCCTATCTTTGCACTCAATTTTTGTCACATCTCATAAAAAAAAGGGAAAAGTTAAATGAGACAACTTAAAATCACCAAATCAATTACCAATCGTGAGTCACAGTCACTTGACAAGTACTTACAAGATATTGGTAAAGAGGAGCTTATTTCTGCAGAAGAAGAAGTAGAATTGGCAAGACGCATCAAGCAAGGAGACCAAAGAGCACTTGAAAAATTAACAAAAGCCAATCTTCGATTCGTAGTATCAGTTGCTAAACAGTATCAAAATCAAGGTTTGACATTGCCCGACCTAATAAACGAGGGGAACTTGGGACTAATTAAAGCCGCACAAAAATTTGACGAAACACGTGGATTTAAGTTTATCTCTTATGCCGTATGGTGGATTCGCCAATCAATCTTACAGGCATTAGCAGAACAAGCGAGAATTGTAAGATTACCTTTGAATCAAGTAGGTTCATTAAACAAAATCAATAAAGCATTTTCGCGTCTTGAGCAAGAATATGAGCGCCCACCATCTGCTGAAGAATTGGCAGAAGCGTTGGAAGTGCCAGAAGACAAAATCAAAGAATCGTTGAATGTTTCTGGTCGCCACGTTTCAATGGATGCTCCATTATCAAGCTCAGAAGACGGAGGTACGTTGATGGATGTAATGGCCAACTCCGATTCTCCAAAAGCTGACCATCAGTTGATGACAGAGTCGTTGCAAAAAGAAATTGAACGCTCGTTGAGTACATTAACTGATAAAGAACGTGAGATTATTCGTTTGTTCTTCGGAATTGGAATGAATCACGGATTGACGTTGGAAGAAATTGGAGCAAAATTCAATTTGACACGTGAACGCGTAAGACAAATAAAAGAGAAGGCGATACGAAGACTGCGACATACGTCGAGAAATAAATTGCTCAAATCTTATTTAGGATAATAGTTAAAAAGCTACCTGCATTGCGTGGGTAGCTTTTTGGCTTTATAATAGTAGTATATTAATCATTTAAAAACACAATTGAAAAATGGAAGCTTCTTTGGGTTACGAAACCGAGTTGAAGTCACACGTTGAAAGAGAACGTGCTGCAGTTAAATTATCAAGTAAAATTGGTGAACTTCTTTACGATAAAGGAGTAGAGTTGGTATTGTTCAGAAATCACTTAACTGACGTAACTCTTTCTGAAATCTTAAACTTGCACGAATATGCAAGAAATGTTGTCAACAAATCGATTGACGTGTTCACAACTTCTGAATTAGCAGAAGAATTATTGAAAATGGATTTGGCTCCAGCAAAATTGGACATTGGTAAATTGGCTAGCGAATGGTTGGAAGAGCAAGATAATTATGCTTCTAAATTGGC
>JAKQEZ010000223.1 GCA_029558435.1 Bacteroidota bacterium | reverse complement strand
CAAAACCCCTTCGCTCATCTTCCTCTATCGCCTCTTGACAATAGTTAAACTTTATACCGTCCCACCCCTGTCCTTCGATTATTACAGGTATCACTTCGCCTTTGTGAATTTTACAAGAACCTTCACAGGCACGAACCGCTAACAATTCTGGGTTATCGTAAATATTCCCAACAACTACAAGTTCGCTGCACCATTCTTGGTTTAATTCGTGAAAGCTTGATTTGTCGGACTTGTAAGAATCGTCATAGCAGAATTGAACGGTATTTTCATTCCAAAATACTTGCATGTTAGAATGCTCCAACTCATTATCGTCATTCAAATACTCGCATTTTATTATATCACCTTCGTAAATTTCTCTGCCTTTTTTATCTTTTAAACCTGTAAATTGACCAACTGTTTCATCAATAACCTGAATGATTTCATCAAAACAAAATTCTTCTTTATGGCTTCTGTAAAATTCCACATCAAACGGAATGATGAATGAGCCGTAATCACTTGTCATCAACGAGCCATATTCCCATTTACCCGTTTTTGTTTCGCCTCTAAACTTATACCTTGTATAATTACTACTCATTATTTATTTTTTTTGTCTGGTCAATTAAAAATTGAGCCTTCGCTTTTCGAAGCTCTTCTTCAAATCCGGTATTGTCGGTACGGCTACACCTTACTTCCTTTTCCATGTGTGTGGCATAATCATGTTCAAGATGTCTTTGTTCTTCAACAATTTCAAATCGAGTTTGAAGGTACTCGCCAAACCACTCCATCAATATTGCAGGGTTGAACTTCCCGTACATCTTGCCAAACTTCTGCGCTCGGCATTGTGCTGTGAAGTGCTTCAACTCCGAAACCTTAAAGAAATGACCTTGCGCAAATATTTCTTTCGCTAACATTTGCAGTTGTTGCGGTGTCCATGCTTCACCAAAAAATGCACACAATTGCAATAATTCAAGAACTATAAAAGCGTAAGCCTCTTTTTTATCTCCATCTTTCACTAATGAAGCAATACACGGTTGATCGCTATCAATCACTAACGCTTGTGATGTTTGGCTTGTAATTTCAAGTTGCTCACAATCCTTCCATAGCCTTAGCGAAGGTGTTTCTTGCCCATTGTTCATTAGGCTGCTGCTTGCTGTTGTTTGAAGTTTGTTGTCCATTACCTAAATTTTTTAATCTCAATTTATTATCCTGCGCATCTCCAAGCATGAAGTTTCTGGCTTGCGCAAGCCAATCTTTGCGTTTAATTCCTTTGCCTTCTGCCCAGTTTTTCATGCGTTCACGGTAATACAGTAAATCACAATGCTCATAATCTGTTCCATCAAACGCTGCAACGAATTTTTCCGGCTCAAAAAATTCAGACTCGTTGAAAAGATGGTCGCGTTTCCCCTCCCTTGTATTATTTGTTTTGTTTAGTTTAGTTTTGTTTAGTTGTATATAGTCAGAAGTATTGGTAGAAGTATTGGTAGAAGTATTGGTAGAAGTATTGGTAGAAGTATTGGTAGAAGTATTGGTAGAAGTATTGGTAGAAGTATTGGTAGTAATTTTTACGGTAGTTTTAACCACTAATGAATAATTTCCAAACGCTCTTTTTGATTTACCGGAATTGTAAATTATCAATCCAGCATTGATTAAACTTTGCCTCCAACTTGCCAACGTTTTCTCATTGCAGTTTAGAGCGGTGGTTAATTCTCCGTTGGAAACTTGAAAAGACTTGCTCCAATTTTCTTCATTACATATATCAACAAGTTCTTGGTATAGAGCTTGTTCACCTGCATTTAGTGCAAATCTTCTCCTCGTAGATTTAAGTAAATTTCTAAAATAATATCCATTCAATTCAGCCATAATTAATGGTTTTATATTACATATTATTTATTTTTATTCCGGTTTCTTCTATTTGCTGCCGAATGAAAGGCGTAGCCAGCTTTCGCACCTGCCTTATTTGGTTTTGTTCATCTCGGTAAGCAATCGAATAGTGATTTTTGTAAAAATCTATGTTCACTATCTTAGCAATTTCTACTAAATTACCAATAGGCTGTTTTAAGTTGCTTAGCAATAAGAATTTCTCTTTTTTGTGTTGTTTTTCCATGTTGTTTTTTTTTTAAAATAAAAAAGCCCGAAGTATCAATGTAGCGTCCATTCTACATATCAACAACGAGCTTGAAGAATTTAAGTTGCTTAAATATGGACGTGCAACTTGGCAAAAATAAAGAACGTTTTTAAAAAAACAAATATCTCAATTTCCACTCAAAACTAATTGATATATATGCAGTTATCATTAGGTTCTGTTGCGCATATTTGGGAGTTATCTGCTATTTAAACTAAATCGCTTAATTGCAGAACTATACCTTTTGTTATCGTCAGCTTCAAATCCTTTGTATATTTGGCTATCGTTAAACTTTAATATTTCGCCACCAGTCATACACTCATCAACGAGCATCCAAATGCCGCCATATTCATTTTCAAATCGTTCTCTAAGCTGTGCAATTTGCCCTTTGTGACAGAAAACAGCTATCTTTTCATCTGTGCCATATTTGGCAAAAATTTTTAGCATAATGTTTCGCTTTTTTGTTGGTGGACAAAAAACGGCAGCTAACAGGCAGTTTTGCAAAAGCAAGGCTGACGTTCAAGTCCTCAACTGTTATTTAATAATTTTACTTTTGTACATAATTCAACTTTTGTTTTTCAATGCCTTGCCTTCGCAAAGCAGATGCCGTTAGCGGTCAGCTTAAAAACGACCGTGCTAAAATTTAACGACAGACAGAAATGGAATTTATAACAATAGACTTTGAAACAGCAACTGCACAACGAGACAGTCCTTGTGAAATTGGGTTGACATTTGTTAAGGGCGGACAAATAGTTGATACAAAATCTTGGTTAATCAAACCAATGTATGATGAATTTGACTATTTCAATATTTTAATCCACGGAATTAGACCCGAACACGTAGCAGACAAACCAGAGTTTAACGAATTATGGACTGAAATAAAACCTCTTGTTGAGAACAAGTTTTTAATCGCTCATAATGCAGGATTTGACATTAGTGTTTTACGCAGGACACTTGAAGCATATCAATTACCTTTTCCGACTTTGAATTATTCTTGCAGTTATATTTTCTCTAAAAAGGTTTGGCAAGGACTTCCTGCTTACGACTTAAAAACGCTTTGTAAAGTAAATAGCATTGACCTTAAACATCACAGAGCAGGTGCAGACAGTAAAGCAACTGCTGAACTAGCTTTAAAGGCGTTTGAAATAGCAGGTGTTTCATCACTAGACGACTTTCCTGAAAAACTTAAAACAACTATCGGACAACTTTATGACGGAGGTTACAGACCTTCCGAAACAAAAAGGATTTATAAAGCAAAAGACCTAACAAAAATTGTAGGAGACCCAACGAAGCATAATCCTGACAGTATTTTTTACGGCAGGACAGTTGTTTTTACAGGTGCTTTATCTTCAATGGTTCGTGCAGAAGCCCAACAAACCATAGCTGACATTGGTGGAATAATTGGAAATAGCGTTACAAAAGACACAGACTTTTTAATTGTTGGACAACAAGATTACAGAGTTGTTGGAGATGACGGAATGAGCAGTAAACAAGAAAAGGCAATTAAGCAAATAGAGAAAGGTTCAACTCTTGAAATTTTATCTGAAGACGACTTTTTAAAGAACTTGTAATGACAGAAAAACACGACAGAAAAGAAAGCCGAACCGCTAACATCGGTTTGGCAATATGGCGGCTGAAGTGCTTCTATGAAACATTTGTGCAAGGTTCAACGACAGTAATTCTATTGAACATTTGTGCTAAAAATCCGCCACATCGCCAAGCCGAGAACCGTTAGCGGTCAGGCTATAAAGTCCACGCTAAATTTGAAATTAACTAAAATGACACTTAAAATATTAGACAAATGAAACATTTAATAACACTTTTAATTGCAGCTATTGTAATAGTTTCTTGTAACAACTCAAATCAAAAAAGTATGACAACAACAGACAACGAAAAATTAGTTAAACAGTATTTCGAGCATTTCAACAATCACGACTGGACGAAAATGGCGAATATGTATGTTGAAACTTCTGAATTCAAAGACCCTTCTTTAGGGCAAGGTATTGTAAAACAAACAAGACAACAAATAATTGACAAATACACAGAATTAAACAAAGTATTCCCTGACCTACACGACCAAGTTATACAGACCTATCCTTCGGGCGACAAACACATAATAGTTGAATTTGTTTCAACGGGAACTGCACCTGACAATTCTAAATTTGAATTGCCAATTTGTACAATATTTACTATTGAGAATGGACTGATTACAAAAGACTTTTCCTATTTTGACAACTTTGACGAAGGACAAGACGAAAACAAAAAGTAAAAAAGCCCGAACCGCTAACAGGCAGTTTGGCAAAATGGCGGGTTCAGTGCTAAATTCAACGGCAGTTCTTCGATTGAACTTTAGTGCAAAACTGAACATTTCTGCTTCGATTTCCGCCACTTCGCCAAGCTGCAAACCGATTGTAAGAAATTGCGCATCCAAATCACAAATAAATAGTTCCAAAAAGGATTGGAGTATTGTTAGCAACCAAAAGAAAATTTTGGTCCAAAGCTTGCAAAAAAGATTTGCTGAAAACTTGTTTTCAAAGCTAATCGCTTAAA
>JAKQEZ010000166.1 GCA_029558435.1 Bacteroidota bacterium | reverse complement strand
TGATGGTACTGCTACAACATTCATTCTCAATAAAGTTGGCAATAAAGTGGAAGGTAAAAATGAATGGATTCAACTCGATTCTCTAACACCCGAAGCAATTTTGAACGCATTGTATAATCGTAATATTCAATCGGTTATCATTGAAGGAGGTAGGCAAACCTTAAATTCGTTTATCAATGCAAATTTATGGGACGAAGCACGTGTTTTAACTGGAAATGTGGAATGGAAAGAAGGTGTATTTGCCCCACGTTTGCCGCATCAATATTTTGCTGAAGAATTTCAACTAGGCCAAGATAAAGTTACAATTTATCGCCACTTTAATAGTTAATATTTTAACGTTTTACTATTTTTTCAAACAGATTAAACATTTTGTTTTTTTTTGTACATTACTTTTTGTAATTTTGAAGGGTAATTATTAAAGAATGGCAGAAGCAACAGCAAAAACCGTAAAAAATAAAATTGTAACAGACAAAGAAACCTTACTCAAAGCATTTGAGTTAATGGCAACCGCAAAAACTTTGGCTGAGAAATACGAAGCAAACAAAGAAGTAACATCTAAATATGTACATGCAACATCCAGAGGTCACGAAGCAATTCAGTTGGCAGTTGGGATGCAATTGTTACCGCAAGACTGGGTGGCACCATATTACCGCGATGACAGTATTTTGTTGGGGATAGGGATGGCGCCTTATGATTTGATGTTGCAGGTATTTGCAAAAAAAGACGATCCTTTTTCTGGAGGTAGAACTTATTATTCGCATCCTTCATTGAAACGCGATGATATGCCAAAAATTCCACATCAATCTTCTGCAACAGGGATGCAAGCTATTCCTATGACAGGGGTTGCGATGGGAATCCAATACAAAGAAATGCAAGGATTGGCTGAAGATTTTGGTGGAAAAAATCCAGTTGTTGTTTGTTCATTGGGTGACGCTTCTTGTACGGAAGGCGAGGTTTCTGAAGCATTCCAAATGGCTGCTTTGAAGCAATTTCCTATTGTTTACTTGGTGCAAGACAATGGTTGGGACATTTCTGCAACTGCAGCTGAAACTCGAGCACAAGATATCACACATTATGCTCAAGGATTTAACGGCATCGAGGTTCGAACAATTGACGGCACCGATTTCGATTTGTCATTTCAAACTGTAAAAGAAGTGTTTGATATTGTGCGTAAAGAACGCCGTCCATTTATCATTCATGCAAAAGTTCCATTGTTAGGTCACCACACTTCTGGTGTTCGTAAAGAATGGTACCGCAACGATTTGGAAGAAGCTGCAAAACGCGATCCTTATCCAAAAATTGTTGCAAAATTAATGGAATTGGGGGTAGA
>JAKQEZ010000108.1 GCA_029558435.1 Bacteroidota bacterium | reverse complement strand
GAAGCCCGAACCGCTAACATCCGTTTTGCGTCAGGCGGGGTTTGGTGGTTTAATGATGTTTCTGTTTTCATATCAAATTTTGTTGTTAAGTGAAAGTTTTGTGCTTCGATTTCCCGCCCGAACGCAAAGCGGAGTGCCGTTAGCTGCAAGCGGGGCTGACCGCTCCGAATGTAGCTTTGTGGGAGAAAGTTTTTTAAAAATGCCCCACCGCGCTTTTGTTTTTTCAAAACAATTTGGTTTTACAATAATCATAATATTCTGAATTTATCTCGTTGCCTATAAATTTTCGGTTATTGTTTTTGGCAGCTATACAAGTAGTTCCGCTTCCCATAAATGGGTCATAAATTAAATCGCCCTCATTGCTCCAGCTTAGTATGTGTTTTTCTGCAAGTTCATAAGGGAATATTGCTGGGTGTTTGCTATCGTTTTTTACGTTAGCTATTTCCCAAACATTTCCAATCATTTTTGTATCAGAAACAACATAAACGCCTTCTTCGTTGTAGTTATGTTTTGATTTTACAGCCCTATGCTTTTTTACTTTAGTTCCAGCGCATTTGCTTTTAACCCTAATAGGGTTAAATGTTTTTGGCTTTCCTTTACTAAACACAAACATATATTCAAATTCTTGTTGGTATCTGGTTCTTTGAGTTGGCACGGGGTTTGGTTTTTTCCAAATCATTGTATCGTGCAAATTCATTCCATTCTTAACAAATGAATATGCTTGTTTAAATGATGTTAGCGTTTCACTTCCCTTCTTTGTTTGGTCTGCAACTATCCACACAATTACACCACCTTGCTTTAGCACTCTACAAAGTTCATTGCAAATTAAATGAAACATAAACTTTGTTTCGTGTCCATAATTACGCAAATCGTCATAAGGCGGAGATGTTACCACTAAGTCAATAGTTTCTGCTTCCATTGTTCTTAAAGTTAGCAAACAATCAGTATTAAATATTTTTCCCTCGCTTCGCATTTTTAAAAAACTTTCTTTAGTGTTTCAATTAAACTTTAGTGCTTAATAATCCCGCCAGCAGCTAACACGGGTTTGGCGCAATTTCCCCAACGCACAGGCTGACGCTCAACTGCGCCAAGCCCGAAAACGTTATGTGCAAGGCTACTTGACTGCACAAATTGAATCAGAGTGGTTGAAACAATGTGAAATAAATTCAGCATGTTTAAATGCTTCAATTCTATTTCTATCACTCAATTCTTGGTTAT
>JAKQEZ010000106.1 GCA_029558435.1 Bacteroidota bacterium | reverse complement strand
CATTGTGATTTAATGAGGATAGTTTATAGCCGTTGCTTAACACATACTCTTGTAAACTTTGGTCCTCAATATTGAAGTCATTGTTTATACGGACTGCAAGTGCTTCTTTACTTTCATGCTTATTGGCTTTTGGTTTGTTTTGAAGGATAAAAATATTTGTGTCAACGGTAGCTGTATCAAATATCTGAACATTACCAAAATCAATTAGTAAAAGTGGATGAGTTTTTTCAGCAAAGAATTTTCGTGTGCTAGCTCCATAATTTGCCCTCATCCATTTATTAGAAGTGATGTAACAAAGTATGCCTTTGTCATTCAACAGCTGAACACCTCGTTCGTAGAATAGTGAATAAATATCGCCTGTTCTTTCAAAAGTGTCATACTGGTATGGCTGATACAGTTTTGCTAATTTCCCACTATCTTTTTGAAGCTGCACATAAGGTGGATTGCCAATAACAATATCAAATCCATCTTTTACGCCAAACATCCACCAAGGATCAAACCAAGAACAGCTTTTATCTTCAAAAGGATTAAACTCTAACAATCTTTGATAAATCTCAGCGTCTTTGCTTACAACCCAGTCTTTGGCAGTATTCCACAGTTTGTTTTGTAGATTTTTAAACTGGCGCTCTAATTCCTTCTTTTCCTCTTTACTACTATCAAAATAACTATGTCGTACCTTTTCTATTTCTTTAATAATATCCGTAGCTCCTGCAATCTGATACTGCATGCTTTTATCTGTACTTAGCGGAATCAATGTATTTGCACAAACAATTTTAAATGCCAAATTTGGTAGAGGTTGAGGCACCTCTTCATCTACAACCAGGCTTAACCAAAAGCGTAATCGTGCAATATCAACGGCACCTGCATCAATATCTACACCGTAAATGCTTTCTTCAATGATGTGCTTTTTAATCTCTGCATCGGTAATTCCTTTTTTAAATCCCTTAAGTTCCTGTAAATAGATTTGCGCATTAAATATTTCCTGTAATAATCCCATCGGAAATGCTCCCGAACCAATGGCTGGATCGCATATCTTTACATTATCTAATGCGCCAATAATTGCGTAAGCATTTTTTTCAGCAAATTCTCTCTCATCTTCACTTAATTCTTGTTGCTGAATAATTTTTTCAATTGCTACAACTGCAATTTCGTTATCAGTAAATAGTTTTTCATCGTGAGCAAGTAAATACTCCTTCAAACTCTCCTTGCACATATAATGTACAATTTCTTTTGGCGTATAAAAAGCACCTTTGTCTTTATTATCTTCCAATAGGTTTTCAAAAATATGCCCCAACATCTCCGGGTCAACAGCTACTGTGTGTTCATCGGGTGCATCTTCATGTATTGTAAAGTTGTAGTTGTTGAAAGTTGTAAATAGCTTTTCAAATATTTCAGATGGTAGTGCTATTTTATCGTACCGGTAATCTTGAGATTTATCAAATAAACCACCATTTAAATATGGAAAGCGTAATTCGTTACTGTCTTTTTGAACTCCCGGATTATTTAAAGTATCGAAAAATAAAGGCACCAAATAGTCACTATAAAAACTCTCCTTGTATTTTGCTTTATCAAACAATTCAAATAAGTAATCTGGATTTCCTTCACCCCATTTTTTACCCTTTGGAACAGCTAACCAACCTTTCTTTTGGATGAAATATAAAAACACAATCCTACCCAACATTCTTTTCACAAAATCTCGGGCATGTTTATTTTCGCCACCAAAGTAATTGCGGAGTTGAAAATGTGCTTCATGGGTAGTAATTTCTGTCCATTTACTACCTCTTTTCACGTAACGCTTTCCGGTAATAAACTCGACAAAATCCTCATACACCTCTTTATACTTATCAAAAAATTCTTTGCTTAATTTTTCTACCGAAAAAGCATCTTCGAAATCGTCTAAAGAAAGTAAATCGAAAAAATTGCCTTTTTGTTTTTGAATAAGTTTGTCAAAACGTTGAGCTGCAGTTAATGCTTTTTCACCTTTACCAAATAAGTATGTGTAGCGTTTTGGTGCTGTTTCTTTTTCCTGAATTTCGTTGGTTTCTTTGTTCTTTACTTTTCGTTTGCTGATATAACTGAAACGCCATTTATCTCCCTGTACAAATACAACCATTGCACCTGCAACCTGTTTAGTCAAATCTTTAATTAAATTTCTTAAAGCAACACGGTTTCGGGTAATGTTTACTTTTTCATTTAGTTCAACTTCAAAGATTCCGATTTTGGTGTATTCGTTTAGTTCGTAGTTACCCAAACTCAAACATTGCTTACTCAATGTTTTGTCAGATAACGAAATGACACGGTCTTCTGCATTCAGTTTATTGTTGGTAAACTGTGTTTGCAGGAAGTTTTTCCAAACTTTTCTGTCGTATGGGCTTTCAAGGATATGTCTTATTTCTGTGATGGTCATTGTTCGTCATTTTTGTTGTCCAGTTTTTCTATTTCCTTCTTTACTTCGGCTATCAATTGTTGTTCAGAAGGTAAATAGAGTTGATATTTACTGGCGATGATGGTTTTGTTATTTTCGGGCAAGGTAATTTTTACGACCGCATCGTTTTTATCGGCACAGAGCAAAATACCGATAGTTGGGTTTTCAAAATCCTGCTTTTCATAACGGTCGTAGTAGTTTACATACATTTGTAACTGGCCAATATCTTCGTGTTTGAGTTTGGTTGTTTTGATTTCAATGATTACAAAGCATTGTAAAAGGCGGTTGTAAAAAACAAGGTCGATAAAAAACTCATCCCCCTCTAAATGAATACGTTTTTGTCTTGCTACGAAAGAAAATCCATTGCCTATCTCCAATAAAAAATCGTGTAAGTGTGTGATAATGGCAGACTCTAAATCCTTTTCGTAATAAGCCGCTTCTCTTTTAAGCCCTAAAAATTCCAATACCATTGGATCTTTAATAATTTCTTTGGCATCGGTTGGCATTTTTTCTTCTCTGGCAACAGCTAATACATCCTTTACATCATTACTCAGTAATAAACGTTCAAAAAGTTGGCTGCTCACTTGTCGTTCCAATTGTCTGGCAGTCCAATTGTTTTTTTCAGTTTCTGCAATATAGAATTCCCTTTTATCTTGATTGTCAATACGTATGAGTGTTCGGAAATGTGTCCAACTCAATTGCGAACGCAGTGCGTTCGTATTTGGGAATATTCGGTAAAACTGTCTGTTCATTTCTAATTGACGGACTGAAAAACCACTTCCAAATTGTGGTTGAAAAGTTTCGGAAATGGTTTTGATTAGATATTTACCATAATCAGCACGATCTTTTCCCTGTTGTTCCTCTTCAAAAATTATTTTTCCGATTTGCCAATACATCAATACCCGTTCATTATCAACTGCCCGAATGGCTTTTGTTTGAGCATTGGAAATAATGTTTTGAATTTGAACGAATATGTCTTTTTTAATCTCCATTATACAAAAGTTTCGGATATGATAATTTTTGGTTGCAAGGGTTCTAAGTCCTTTTTTGATTCCCGCTTTATTTTGGAAGTGTATTTTCTGGAAAGCTTTATCAATTCCATTTCCAGTTTCATTGGATTTGTTTCGTTTCTTAATTTGTAAACTTCATTGGTCAGGTTGGTGTAAGTTCCATTCTTTAGCAAAGGCAATAAATTTGTTCCTGCTTCAATGGCTTCAGGCGCTGACAGAATTTGGTTTGCTAACCAATTATTCAAATCATTCAAAGCCTTGTTTGACCTTACGTCTAATTTGTCATCAGTGCCACCAATCATTTCAGGAGTAGTGATGTCTCTTTCAAACTGTTCTAAAATGTTGTTGATGTGTTTGTAATGCAAATCAGGGACAGGTAAAATGCCATCTTCTGATTTTGGAGCTTCAAAAATCTTAACTGCTTTTTCAAAAGGAATTGAAAACGACTTTCCTTCCGAATGCAAATAGATATTCTTGTGGTCGCCATTTTTCACAAAAGCAACACTGATTTCCTTTTCTGCTGCTTTGCGAATGCAGCGGACTTTTAAAGGTATTTTTCTGATTGTGTTAAAATGCTCTTCATTCTGTTCACGATATTTACGCAACCATTCCAAATATTCTGTTCTTAGATCTTTATCTTCTTCCTTTTCCTCAAACATTCTGAACTGGTCTATAATCTCTTCCAGCGTGTAAATTTTGTTGTCCTCTCCAAAAGTGCTGTGGCTACTTTGCAGTTTTACCAAAGATTTTTGACGAAGATTGATGCGATTGTCTCCGTGTTCGGAAGGGTAGAAGTTGTAATTGTAAATGTATTGGGCTTTTGTTCCAATTCGGTTGATGCGTCCAAGACGTTGAATAAGTCTTGTTGGATTCCAAGGTGTATCATAGTTTACAATTACGTTGGCTCGGTGTAAGTTAATACCCTCTGCTAATACATCAGTTGTGAGAATGATGTCGTAATCGTTTCTAAAAGTTCCTTCGTAGTTGGCATCAAAATTTTCACGTATGGTTTCAAACTCCTTATTCCTATTGTCGGAAGTGATGCTAAGAACTTTGTAAAGCGTTTCTTTTTTCAGTCTTGAAGTCAGGTAATTTAAAGTATCTGCCGATTCTGTGAAGATTACCAGTTTGCCTAACTCGTTTTTGTCCTTGTTGAAATATTCGTTTTCAAGCAATTGAATAAACACATTCCATTTCGGGTCGTTATGTTCTTCTATGGCTTGCCATCTCTCGTTTAAAGCGTTTAAGTTTTCATAATCTCTACGCAAGCCTTCAATAAATCCTGCTTTGAAATCTTCTTTTTTGAACTTTTTGTTCTTTGGCTTTTCATCGTCTATTTTCAGAATCTCAATTTCAATTTCTTCATCGGTGTAGCCTTTGTTCAGCAAGTCCGAAATATCTAAATCAGGGGCAATGAAAACACTGTCTCTTTCATACATTCCAATCATTTGCTTTGTAGAAGCAGTGATTTTATTCAACGAATTTTTGAAAGCATAAAAACTACTTTCCAAACGCTTGATTAACTGCGTTTGCATAATGAAAGCCAATGAACGGGAAATTGTCTGAGCACTTTGATAAAGACCGTTATTTGCTTCGTCTGTCAAATAGGCAATTGCCTGATAGCGGAAAAAGTCAATTTTATTTTTATCAATGATGCTGTTTGCCGTGTCAAGAAAAAGCGTTGCTAAGTTGTGGGGTAATTCATATTCATTGGCAAATGGGTCAGCCACTTTCGGGAAAATGATACCTTGCTCTTGCAAGTCCTTTGCATAACGTTCATTTTTCTTTAAATCCGTTCGGGTTCTGCGTATGGTAATGTCCTTGACAACTTTATCTCTGATGTCGTTGAAAATGTCTTGTATAGCTTGTAAATCAAGCGGTGTTTGTTGTATAAGCGTCTTGTATCGGATAATGTGCGGATAGAAATACTTTTGCAGATTAGGTTCTCCCAAGTTGCTGTTTCTTATATCTTGAAACAGAGAAATGAGATAATAAATATCTTCGGGTTTGTTGTTCAATGGGGTTGCAGAAATCAGCACAACCTTTTTTTCAAAACCTTCAATTCCACCAATGTTCTCACGTCCTGATTTGCAGATTACTTGTAAGTTTTCAAACTGCTGGCTTCTGTGGTTTCTGAATTTGTGTGCTTCGTCAACTAAAATTAAATCATAGCGTTCTTTGTCGGCATAGTTGTGGTCGCCTTCTACAATTTTGCTCAAACTACCATTAGCAATAAAATGGCACTTTTCATCAATCCTAAATTCCTTGAAAGTGCTTTTCCAGTTTTTTTCAAGTGTTGGCGGATAAACAATTAGAATTTTGGTTTTCGGTCCATTGTTGATGATAAATTTCTTAGCCAACAATGCAGCCATTACCGTTTTTCCTGTTCCAACTACGTCTGCTAAAAAGAAGCCATTATGTTTTAACAGTAACTCATAACCCTGATTTACTGCATCAATTTGATAGCTTAGTTTTTTGAATTTCTTCAATGGAATATCGCTGATGCTGTCCGGGTCGTATTCAATATTTTTACCGAAAAATTCAATTAGGAATTTTACATACAGTTCAAAAGGAGTAGGAGCAGCATCTAAATAAGTTTTCTTAATCAATGCCGGTGCATCAACTGGAAGTATTGGCGTGCTTTGTTCCCAAAGCTTTTCAAATTCGGTGTTGGCAAATTTTACGTTTTCATAATCTCTTAGCTCAACATTCATTTCGTAATTGTACTCAACATCTTCCAATCCTAAACCTTGTGCAGAAAGATTCGATGAACCCATAATCACCATCCCGTTGGGATTGTGCTCATTGAAATTCGGAGAAAGAAAAATGTAAAATTTTGAATGAAGTTTTTTTGAATTGTGTGCTCTTATTTCAATTCGTCCGTCTGCAATGTCACCAATCAATTGTAAGATTCCCGCCTCAATGTCTTTGCCATACTTCGCATTGATGATGTCTTGCTGAATCGATTCAATGAATGATTCTTTGGTATCTTTTGCGTTTAGATTAAATAAAAGTCCTTGTTTTTGAGCTAATGCAATGAAAGGGTCAACATTGATACCTGCAATAATTTTTACTTTTAAATTCTCAGGGAAGTGTTTGCGAATTGCGAAATAACCTGATGCACGGAAATAGCCAATAACGGATTTGAAGAATTCTATATTTTGCATATGCTCAAACACACCTACAAATTTTTTGTAGAGCGTATTCTCGCCTTGGTTTGTAAAAAAGTTCGATGCCATCTATTTCCTTTTTTTGATTTTCTTAGAAACTGATTTGAGTGCTTCGTCAGCCAATGGTTCGTCTTTTATCACGTCCATAACTTGGTCAGCCAGCCAAAGTGTATAAAGCACTTCTTTGTCTGCTTTAAGTATGTCAGCCAAGATTGCAATTTGCTCTTTCTTGATTGGTCTTTCACCTCTCTCCATTTTGCTGATGATAGAAGTGTCAACGTCAAGTTTAGAGGCAACTTGTCTTAAAAGCAGGTTTTGCTTTGTTCTAAGCTCTCTGATTTTGTCTCCGAGTTGTGTCGCCATTATAAAATTATTGTCTTGACAAATATTGGCAAATATAACAGAATTAATGATTCCGTTTTCCAAGCGATGGCTAAAATTTGGCTCTTTTGGGTTTACTTTTTTGACTCATTTTGTGCGAAATTAAGCTAACATTTCTGTCAACTTATTTCAGGGCAAGTCATGGCGCCAAAACGCTGTAATTTACTTTCGATCCCAAGTATCGGGTATCTTTGATTAAATTCTTTCAATTCTTCAAACTTAGAAGTGTAGGTATTCCGGGCAGGCGCACAAACAACTGTCCATTGTTTAAACTCAGATAGGAGGGATTTTCGAAGTAAATAGTGTGTTTTATCATTAGCAGGAATTAGTTATTTTCTATCAGGATTGTGAATTTGCTGTAATTGCTCTATGTCATTTTTGTCCTTAGGTCTGTTAGTGTTTATTTTTGTGAGAATGAGATGATCATAACCAATGACTGCAACAGAGAAGTCTTCTATTGTAAAAAACTTCTGATGAGATAAAGCTTCTTCAAAACTTACCAGATTAACCTTAGTAAGAAAATCAATTCGTAATGGAGGCTCACCTATAGAAAACACCTGAGCTTCTCTGAAATCACATTTCCTTATACGGTCAATATCTTCAGGATGCATATTTAGTAAACGGAGTGCTTCAAGAAAATGTTTTTTATTTCCTTCATCAGGATTTAGCCAAATATCCAAATCGCCTGTATATCTGCCATAACCATAATAATTTACTGCATAGCCTCCTATGAGCATGAAAGAAGTTTTTGTTTCATTCAATTTTTTTAGCACATCAACAAATAAAGGCTCAAGAATTTTCATCTAATCGGTGTATCTTAACTCTGCTTTTGTAAAATAATTCTTCTGTTTTACTTAAATCATTTCCATGGATGACTGAACGAAGTTTAAGAAGATATTCCATTCGTTGTTCCGGTGTCATATTTAGTGTATGCAACAGACTTTGCATCTCTAACTGCTCAAGAGTTGTTATTCTTATGCGATTGTGTTTAGTGTTATTTGTCATTTTATCCAAAACTATGTTTTTGGAATCCTATTAAATTATTTCCTTCTTAGAAAAAAGCAACAAGGCTATAAGCCGTAGAGTATTTGTACTCTTAGCTCCGCAAACCTTTGTGGAGCTTCTTTTTTGTTGATTCATTTCACCCCCTAAAGAAAAGAAATTTACTTCAAAAAGAAAAGTATCAGCAAAGGAACTTCTTAAAAAAGTCATCATATTCAAAATAATTCATTCTTGGCTGTTCTGATATTCGCATTTCATCCTGCAAATCTTTTCTTT
>JAKQEZ010000084.1 GCA_029558435.1 Bacteroidota bacterium | reverse complement strand
TGAAGGAAGTGAAAAATCACAATACACTTGTAAGTATTGTGGGACAAGCATTCTTCTATCTCAAGTTTGACAGCTAACTCTTGTTCAAAAAGTCCTTCAAAAAAACACCACCCAGCATTATGAAATGCTTATACCAAAGGTGGCGAAGCCACCTTTGGTATTTTTATTACTCTTAATTCCAAACATAAATGACAGAAATAGAAAATAAAACAGCCGAAAGCATTCAACAACTTTTTAAAAGTTCGGACTGTGTTAGAATACCAGCATATCAACGAGCTTACAGTTGGGGCGATAAACAATGCTCCCAATTTCTTGAAGACCTTTTAGAACAAAAAGGAAAGAAATATTATTTAGGACAATTCCTTTTTGAAAAAGATGGAAACACACATTTTATAATTGACGGACAGCAAAGACTTACAACAACAATTCTTTTTCTATCTGCAATCGCTAAAATCAAAATTCTAAAAGGCGAAAACGTTGACAGCATTAAAGAAATCTATTTGACAGACGTTTTCAAGACTATTGATGACGACCAAGTGATTTTCAAAAAAGTAACTCAAAAACATTTGGTTTCAGCAATTGACGACACTGAAACAATTTCACAAAAGAGAATTATTGAAGCGTTTAACTTCTTTGAAACAGAGTTGAGCAAACTTGACAATGAGAATTTAAACTTAATTCAGCAGACATTAGAAAATGCTGTAATCAGCACATTTTATATTACCAATAAAGTCGAAGCAACACAGGTTTTTGAATATCAAAACAATCGTGGCAAAGAACTTTCAAGATTTGAAGTAATCAAAGCATATTTAATGCACCAGATTTACATTCAAAGCACAAACAACAACCAAGCAAACAATGACATTGCGGAAATTCAAAGTATTATTTCCAAAACATACCGATACATTGAAGCAGTTGAAGGCTACTTCACGGAAAATGAACTTTTAGATAATTACTGCAATTTGTTTTTCAACATTGGCGGAAACATAGAAGCGATTAAAGAAAAACTAAATAAAGAAGAAAATAAAACACAATGGATAAAGTTGTTCTTTGAAAACTTCGTTGAACTTACTCATAGTGCTAAAAGTATTGTGAGTAACAAAAACCAATCAGATATTACAAACCTATTTTTTGTTGGTAACGAAGCAAATTGGAAACTTGTTTTGCTGACAATTTTCTACAAGGGAGAAGTAACAGGCGACACATTCAAAAAGATTTTGAAATTATTAGAAGTGCTTTGCTTCAAACTTAAACTTGGCGACTATCGGACAGACTATTTGCCTCATTATTCAAAGCAGTATTTCAACCCAAACGTTGCTTACAATATTGACAATCTGTATCAGGACATTAAGAACGTAACAGAAGCAGGATTTAAGTGGTATTGGAATGACGGAGACAGATTTAAAAACATAATCACAAACTATTTTGACAACGAAAAATGGCATTATAATCGAAATACAATCAAGTTTGTTTTGTGGCAATACGAAAACAGTTTAAGACTTAAAAACCGTTCAGGTGCATTGTTAGACAAAGACCTCTATAACAGTTATACAATTGAACATATCAAACCACAAAACCCGACAGACGAAGAATACAGTGAAGAGTTTAGAAAGAACTTTTTACAACTTGCAGGCAACTTGGCTTTATTGACACAGAGCCAAAACAGTAAGTTCGGCAACAAATCGTTTGACAAGAAAAGTGAATTGTTTCAGGACACAGCTTTATCAAGCTACACAGAAATTAGAGAAAAATCTCAATGGACAGAAACTGAAATTACTGAACGACATAAACGCATTTCGGACTTTGCTAAACTATATTTCGACACGACCAACATATGACGACCGAGAGAAACACAGCAGGTAACAGCACCTACAAGAAATTGGCGGTTCAGTGGTTAAATGAAGCTTTGTGCTTCGTATTAAGTTCAGTGGTGGTAGACAGTTTTGTGCTTCGTAATCGCCAACTTCTTGTAGCTGCAAAACGTTGTACGCAATTTTAAGCCAGTGCAAAACAATGAAAACTGTAGTGAATTATAGTGGCGCAAAACGAGAGTAAAAACTGAAAGATTTTTACTGTGAGTATTGGCGA
>JAKQEZ010000072.1 GCA_029558435.1 Bacteroidota bacterium | reverse complement strand
TTTTTCCATCAGGAGAAAACGCTAGAGGTCCTTCATGAAATTTGGTATTTACTTTAGAAATACGTTTAACACCAGAAAGTTCGTTGGATTGATTTACATCTGCTTTATACAAATCCAAAAAGCGATTAGCATTCCATGACCATTCGTTTTTTACAAATACGCGTTTTTTTCTTGCGGTAACAAAATACATCATTGCATTTGAAGCATTGTAATATCCTCCAAAATCAGCAACTGCAGTATTGATATCTAAATTTGTAATAGCGAAAAAAGGAGCTGTTTTTTCAATTGTCGCTTTATAATTTTTATTTTCAACAAACAATTGACTTCTTAAATCAGCCGATAACGCAGAACTGTATTTATTCATCCATTTATCGCTTTCAGAATAATTACCAATTTGTTTTAATGCATAAGAATAATTGTAATAATCTTCAGGTTTTACTTCAGTTGATTCAATCATTTTAGCATAATTATCAGCCGACTTTTGGAAATCTTCCATTTTCAAGTAACTGTATGCCAACTTACGTTTTAAATCTGGACTATCTACTTCAGAGCCAATCAAATCTTCATATAAGTTTGCTGCATAAGCATACGACAAACGGTTGTAATAATTATTGGCTTTTTTCAACTTCCCTGCTTGTCCAAACAAAGAAACTGACAAACTACATGCTATTATTAATATTATTGCTTTCATTTTATTTCAATTGTTTGTTTAGAAATAACGAGGTGAACGAATACCTTGTTTTTTGAATGTAAAGTCATACGATAACAATACTTCAAAAGAACCATGGTTGTAATTTCTCAATTTTTGCATTCCAAAATCTGCTGCAACACCAATTTTAAATTGTGGCGATGCTTGCACTTGGAATATTGCACCCATAGCTGCCAATAAACGGTAGTTAGCACCAAACCAAATACGCTCATTATAAATAGCCATCAATGTTACATCCAAACTTAAAGGAGCACCTTCTGTAATTTTAACCAAAGATGAAGGTCTTAACTTCCATTTGTCAGTTAGTGTGATAACACCACCAATAGATCCAAAATAGTGACGACGCTCAAGATTTGTTTTACTTAATTCATCGTAACTTTTTTCAAGGATTTTAGGTGTGCTAATTCCAACAAAGAAACTTGGAGTGTGGTAATAGATACCAACACCAAAATTAGGGTTAACATTATTTTTAATGCTTTTCACTAATTTAGGGTCATTGTTTTCAGATGGAATTAATTCATCTCTGTGTATGTTGATTAAGTTTAATCCACCTTTTACACCAAACGACAATTTTCCTTTGTGATTTTTAAAACGAACAGTATAGGAAACATCACCATAAAACATGGTTTGGTTCATTGGTCCGATTTTATCATTAACCATAGTCAAACCTAAACCAACTGATTCGTACGACAAAGGTGAGTGAATACTAAATGTAGTTGAACGAGGACGGCCATCAAATCCTACCCATTGTTCACGGTGAATTGCTGTCATGTTCAACAATCCATTACTACCTGCATAAGCAGGATTAATAAACAGCATGTTATCAAAATACTGTGTAAAATGAGGGTCTTGCTGTGCGGTTGCACTAGTGCTCGAAACGAGCACTAGTGTTAAACAACCTACTAAAAACTTAACTGTTTTCATTTTTTATCTTTTCAATTTTGAAAAATTCCTATTAACGTTGGATGTAAACATATCCTTTCACTACTCCAACACTTTCATCTTTTGTATCCAACACATAGTAATATGTTCCAGTTGGCAATTCGCCATTTCCAACATTCAATTTACTATTTGATGTTCCATCCCATGTA
>JAKQEZ010000069.1 GCA_029558435.1 Bacteroidota bacterium | reverse complement strand
CATTGATGATTTCGACAAGATTATTTTCAGCATTTCCGGTTTGCACTTCTTTCATTTCAAAAGTTTGTTTTCCTTTCTCCACAAAAACATAGTGTTTGTTTTCAAACCGAACAATCGCCTCTTCAGGAAGCACATTAGCGTTATGGGCAGAAACCTCTATTTCGGCATTCATAAACATTCCTGGAAGTAAATTTTTATCGTACTGCTCAAACTGGCAATGTACTTCAGCAGCATTCTGACCGGAGATGTTTTTGCTGATGAGAATGACTTCCAAAGGATATTTTGTCTGCGGATGGTTGTTGGAGTATGCCAACAATTTTTGCCCCACATCAAGTTTATTGATGTCTTTTTCAAAAACGGTCAATTTCAAATGAATGTCATTAGGGTTTACCAACTCAAAGAGTATATCACTTGGGTTTACATATTTCCCAATATTAACGTTTACTTCCGATACAAAACCCGATATCGGTGAATAAATATTAATGCTTTTTGAAATGGTACCGGTACTTATTCTTTGCGGATTTAAGCCTATCAATTTCAGTTTTTCTTCCAGCGATTTCAATAAAACCAACTGCGTTTGATAATTCGTTCTTGCTTGCTCAAACACTTTATCGCTCGTGGCTTTGCTTTGGTTCAGCTCTTTCTGGCGGTTGTACTCGCTTTCGGTTAAACTCAACTGGGCTTTTGTGGTTAAATAATCCTGTTGCAACTGTATATACTGTATGTCTTCCATTACTGCCAATGGGTCCCCTTTGCGGATGTGCATTCCGGGCAGTAATTTTGTTGATTTCAGATAACCACCCAACGGAACACTTACCGAAACCAAACTTTGTGGCGGTACATCAATCTTTCCGTTTAATCTGAGTACTGAAGAAATATTGGACGTGAAAATCTTAGCTGTTTCAATTGCCGCATTTTTGTACTGTTCATCCGTAAGCGTAAGGGTGTTTTCCTGCGTTGGCTGCTCATTTTCTGCATCGCTCTGTTTGTTGTCATTTCCGCAGGAAGTGAGTAACAGTGCTATATTTATGATTAAAATTATATTTTTCATTTTTCCGGGATTTTATTGATTGTTGTAAAAATTAAGTTCGGCAAGAGCATTATTCAGATTTTTTACCGCTTCGATATAATCACTTTGAATGCCGATCGCCTGATTGATTAAAAGCACCCATTCCAAATAATTGATGTCACCGTTCAGAAATTGCTTTTCGGCTGTTTCAGTAATGGTTGCTGCGTTTTTCAAGGCTGTGCTTTCAAAATAACGAACCATTTCTTCAAATTTTTGATATTCCATAAAAGCAGAATGATACGCATTTTCAAAGTTTTTCAACTTCCATTCGTATTCATTGGCAGCGATATTTTCATTGATTTTTGCTGCATTGATTTTTGCTTTTTGACTACCCGTAAAAACTGGAATACCCAAGCCAATTTGTATCGAATGGAACTGCGGGGTGCTGTTGTATAATTTATCGTCCGGTCCCATTCCACGCATTCCCATCAGGTTGTATCCAAAAGAAAGGTCAGGCAATAATTTTGATTGCTCTGATTTGGTAACAGCATTGGCTATCTGTTGTTGCTGTTTCAAAAACTGTATTTCAGGATGCGAAGTCAATAAAGAACTGTCATTTTCTAAAAATGGAATACCTAAATCAGCATCTTCCAT
>JAKQEZ010000047.1 GCA_029558435.1 Bacteroidota bacterium | reverse complement strand
ACCGACAGATATAGAACGAGAAAAGGCGACACACAAACCGACCCTGAAAGATTTAATTTTTGCCCCACCCGCATTTTTTTGTTTTTCTGCCAACGCACAATTGGCACATTTGGCTTTGCCCGACACACAAACTGACCCTTCGCAAAGCCAAAAGAGCCAATTCTTTGCCTACCCACGATTAAGAAAACAACATTTTGAATTCAACAGATATGAATGCAGTAAAAAATAATCCTTACAGAACGCTTGGACTTTTTGGAAACTCAACCGAAAAGGAACTGCAAAAGCAAATTGCAACCATAAAGAGATTTGCAGAAGTCGGAAAGACTAAGGCGTTTGACTATGATTTTCCATTTTTTGGAGAAGTTGTTCGCAGCACTGAAAAGGTGCAGGAAGCAGCGAGCAAAATCGAACAAGCAAAAAACAAAGTTCATTATGCCTTATTTTGGTTTTTAAACAGCGGACACATTGACGAAGCTGCATTGAATAATCTAAAGGAAGGGCATATTGAAAAAGCTACCGAGATTTGGGAAAAAACTTTAAAGGATTCAACGGTAACGGCTAAAAACTTTGCTGCAATAAGCAATCTTTCAACACTTCAACTTGGAATTGTTACTTATAACGGTTCATTTGACCCTGAAAAGTTTTCCGCTTCTATTGATTTAAAAGGAAAGCTTCTTTTATCGGAGGTTTTCAATAGTTTTGTTACTACGGTAATAGGTGAAGGTATTTCAATAAATCGTGATATTATATTGAAAGAGTTTGCTGATGAGATTCTGCAAATAGTAAAACCATACTTGAATAAACCCAATGGTATAAAATCAAGTCAGTTAATTAATGCATTTAGTTCTTTCCCTAATGAAATAAAACAATATGTTTCTGGCAAGTTTACTGACAGACCTCTAACCAATATTGAAAACCAAATTGAAATTACGAAACAAAAAAGGGACGATAACCCAAACGATGCAGAGGAATATGGCGAAGAACTTTATAAAAACACAAAAGAAGATTTGGTTTTTCTAAAAAACGTTTGGGGTTCAAATAATGTTCAATATCAAATGGTTGCCAATAAGTTGGCAAATGAAATTTTACAATGTGCGGTAGATTTCTTTGTTGAATATCGTGATAGTGATGAATACGACCCAGGGGAGCCAGCAATGAAAATAATGAAAATGGCTAAAGCCATTAATCCTACTGGTCAAACCAAAAGTCGCTTAGATGAGAATATTGAGAATTTGCAGGAATGGATTAATGATAGTGCAGAACGAGAAAAACAGAAAAATATTAAAGGAGACCTTGAAATTGTTGCAAGTAAACTTCAAAGATTTCAAAATTTGTCCGATACAATTTCAAACGCCAAAGACCTAATTGTAACTTGCAAACCTAAACTTAATAATATTAAAGCAGCATTAGGTTCAACAGATGATTTCTATTTAAAATTAAGTAGTGCAGTTGTTAATAATGCTTTAAATGCCTTGATTTCAGAAGTAAATAAAGAACAGAATGCTTTACAATGGGATAGAACAAAAATAATTACACTTCCGACAACGATTAATTCTGCAATGGAGGTAATGAATATGATGTCCACTATGGATATGGTGTATGAATTAAAGAGCAGGTTTAATCAAAACAAATCAACAATATCAGGCATTCAAAC
>JAKQEZ010000037.1 GCA_029558435.1 Bacteroidota bacterium | reverse complement strand
AACGCACGCCATTCATTCCTCTTGGATCCTGAATTCCCTCTTGTCCATCCAAATTAAATTCTCTCTGAATAACATCCAAAATTTCTTTGTTTGGCCCCAGAGAAACGGCTGATGCATTGTTTATTGCTCTTGAAACATCATCTTCAGAAACCTCTTCATCGGCACGCGAAACAGCGGCAATGCCTGGACTATTTTTGGCCTTAATGTGGGTTCCGCCAACAGCAACAATTGCTTTATCTATGGAATCACCGAGCATTCTTTCTGCTTGTTCAACTGATTTTTTAATGCTTTTTGTCATTTCTTCAATATCAACCACGACACCTTTTCTCATGCCAAAAGAGACACTCTCGCCAATGCCGATTATTTTTAACCTTGCATCTTCTTTTCCGCTAACCGAAGCTGCGACTGTTCTTACTTTGCTTGTGCCGACATCCAAGCCGACTATGATTTGATTTTTTGCCATATTCCCCCTTGTTTAATTACCATTTTATTAAAATCTTTTTTTGTTTCGTCTTTGTATCCCGCTAAATGGAGTATACCATGAAGTAATAATATTTCCATTTCTTCTTTATTGGAATGATTTGCTTTTTTTGCTTGTCTTTTTGCTTGATTTAAACAAATAATTATTTCTCCCTGTTCCTTGCTGTAATCAAAGGTTAAAACATCTGTTGTTTTGTTTTGTTTGCGATATTTTTTGTTTATTAATTTCATTCGCGCATCGCAAACCACAACAATACTTAACTCACGAATACTTAGTTTTACCAACTTTAAAGCCTCTTTTGCAAATTTCTCTAAAAACTTCAAATCAATCTTATCCGGAACTAATTTATTTATCTCAATTTTCATTATTTAAACATTTGCAGCATAATTAAACGCTAAAAAATAATTATTAAAATTTACATCGGTTGATTTATAAACATTATCAAAATAGAAATAATCAGCCAAAAATTCTCGCAATCTCAATAATTCATTTAATCTATATTTTTGTTGATTTTTCTTATCTTGAATTGTTAAGTCCAACAGCTCTAATGCTCTATCGACCGCCATCATACTATATTCTTTGTTTCTTTCGCGCCAATTAATCGCTCTGATTACCTCACTACCAACATTTGCCATTTGCTGAAAAAAATTAAATTCGTTCCATCTGCCATTTGCCAATTCTTTGTGTTGGTAATTTAGATTCATACTTTTACAAATTTATTTATAATTTGAATTATTTTTTCTTGTATTTGCTTATTTTCTACGCCACGCGTTCGACAATCCAATAACGGTTTCAGGTTTATCATTGAATCAAACTCAATCCAATTATCTTGACCAAACATTTCGGGATAAATGTTTATACCCCAAGTATTTTCATATTTTGAACCACTTTCAATCAGTACCCCTTGCTCATCCGAATGTAATTCTCCGCCCACAACTATAATTTCTCTTTCTACATCAACAACCACCTTAACCAAACCCCCAAACATTTTTTTGGACATCTCTTTCAATTCATCGATTGTAATTTTGTCTTCAACAATTTTCATGTTTATTTATTTCAATTTTCATTATTGTTCGCAATCTTGCGGACAAGTTATTTTTGTTTCCGCGCAAGGACAGCCAACCGCTGAACAAACAATTTCTTGACAGGTTCCATCTCCGCATTTATCAACACAATTTCTTAACAATT
>JAKQEZ010000036.1 GCA_029558435.1 Bacteroidota bacterium | reverse complement strand
AATAGCCCTATCAAGTGTCGTGGTTAATTTTAAGTTTCTACTAAGGGCTACTACGCAAAGCCCCGATACGTTAGCAACAACCCTAAAAGAGCCGCTGCTGTTGAATAAAATTTTTAAATCTTTTTTTTGCTTCATCGAAATAGAGTTTATCAATTTCAATTCCAACGAAATTTCTTTTCATATCCCAAGCCATTAATCCAGCCGTTCCTGAACCCATAAAACAATCTAAAACATTATCATTTTCATTTGAAAATCTCGCAATTAAATATTTTATAATGTTTTTAGGTTTCGGGCAAGGGTGATTAATTTTTTCCAATCTCCTAAATCCAACACCATCTCCACCGCTTATATGAACACTATCTGATTTTATTACATTATTTATACTTCCAAACCCTTTTATATCTTCACCATAAAAAAGTATTGGTTGCCATTGGCATACCCCTAATTTACCATAACTACCTGTTGTATTCCAACTATAACTAAATATCCAGTCAGGTTTTGGGTATAACCATATTTTTTTATGACTGCCAAAAATCAACACTCTTTTGCATACTCTTCTTAATTCGGGAACGGCTTTGTTTATTATCTCAATCAAATTTTCTTCCGTATCTTGGTATTCGTTGTAATTGAAATCTATTCCGTAAGGTGGGTCTATTAATCCTAAATCAAATTCATTATCTGAAAAAGATTTAAGAATTTCTAAGCTATCTCCATTTATGAACTTAATCAAAGGGCTGTTGCTAACATCGTGTATAAAACATGGCAGGTTAGTGCCAATTTGTAAGTCTTTATCTCGTTCAATCATTATCGTTAATTTGAAAGTTAATCACTCGTATTCTGCCACGTTTCATACACGTAGCCGTTATAAGCAAGTGCTACATTCCATCTCCGAATAGAGTTTTCTGCGTTAAATCTTTTTCTTTTCTTTTTTCTTCCCACGCTTTTTTAATACGTTCTTCAATTATATTGCAGTATTCAGATGATATTTCACTTCCAACCCAGTTTCGGTTATTTAAAATACTCATTTTTGCTACTGTTCCACTTCCCATAAAGCAATCATAAATCAAATCGTTTTCATTGCTCCAACTTAAAATGTGGTCATTTGCTAATTGTTCAGGAAATTGTGCGGGGTGTCCTTTTGTTCCTGCGTTTGTAGGTATTTCCCAAACATTACCTTTTTGCTTATATTCCTTTACAGCATCGTTTTTATGTCCTTCTGTTGGTGTATTTTGTGAGTTTGTTTGGTAAAATGTCCTTCCATTGGTTTTACTTCCATTGGTTTTACACTTTACCATTATCGGATTAAAGGTTTTTGGTTTGCCTTTACTAAAAACAAACATATACTCAAACTCTTGCTCGTATCTATTATGAGTTAATGGTATGTAATTTATTTTCCTATACATCATTGTATCGTGTAAATTAAAACCAATCTCTTTAAAGAAAAGTGCTTGTTTAAAACTCGTTCCACTTTCAGTACCTTTTACCGTTGCATCGCCTACAATCCAAACAACTACGCCACCTTGTTTTGTAATTCTATACAATTGCTTTGCTATATCTTCAAAAGGAAAAGAATATCCATTATAAGTTCGTAGTCCATCATAAGGAGGAGAAGTTACCGTTAAATCTACAAAGCAATCAGGCATCTTTGCCATTGTATCTAAATTGCTTTCGTTGTAATTCTTATTTATCTCAATCATATTTTTATTTTTTTTTATTTTCCCTCCGCACAAAAAAGAAAAGAAAAAGGTTCGGTTCTTCGATTCAAGTTCTGTGCTAATAAACCGCACCAGCTTATAACAGCGTGTATAAAAAATGGCGGGTTCAGTAGTATATTCAACATTTGTTTTTCAATTAAAGTGTAGTGCTGTATTGAAAGTTTTGGAGTTCTAATCCGCCACTTCTTATACACGCAAAACGTTAGCAGTCATTGCTACCATACGTTTCCAAATCGAAAATTTCACCACATTGGTCTTTATATTGAAATTTAAAATTGTCTGTAAAATTTCTATGTAAAGAAGCACTTGAAAAAACTTTTTTACGTTGAACACAACTTGCAATATCTTCAATCTTTGCCCTTCCGAAATCGTGGCTATCACCGCTTAAAGTGAATATTGAATTATCTCTATCAAGTGTCCACCAGCCACCGCCTTTTACTTTTGTAATATCGGTTGCAAGTTGTTTGTGGTAAGTGCATTTTGCTACTATCAGACAATCGCCTTCTTGTTCATCTGTTTCTATTATAAATTTTGGGAATACATCCATTTTTTAATTGAGTTTTGTTGTTAATAATCCGCAACGAACTGCTAACAGGGGTTTTGCGTCATTGCCCCATCAGCATTCGTTTTTAATTTGAAAATCATACAAGGGGCAACGAACGCAAAGCCCCGATACGTT
>JAKQEZ010000664.1 GCA_029558435.1 Bacteroidota bacterium | reverse complement strand
ATTACATACCTTTGCTCTTGACCCAGTTGTTTATAATTTGTCATCGCAACACAAGTTTAATTAACTTGGTCAATTGAAGGGAGGAGAAATCTTCCCTTCTTTCAACCTCTTGTGTTGCACTTATTAATTGAACTTAGAAGTTTTAATCTTTCAACTTCTTTGGATAATTCTTTCTTCAGTCCTTCTATGCTTTGCAGTGCTTTAACCTGATGATGATTTGTAGATAGGTAAGGTTCTGATTTAAAAACACCATCAAATCCTTGCTTGTTTTTTAAAGCATTGGAAAAGCTATATGTTACCCTATAAAAACCATTCTTTACATTGAGGTAATCAAATTTGTAGAAAACAGATATTTCTTCTAAGAAGATTGATTCTTTTGCATTTTGTTCAGTAAGTTCCTGCAAAGTTTTTAATCCCTTTCCTGTGTATGTAATTACTAAATCTTTGTCTGCTTTGTCTTTATACATATCAGGAATTGCAGTCTTTTCATCAAACTTGAATTTTATGGATTGAATGTCGGGTTCTTTGAGAATTGAAGATGATTCCACATTGCTAAAACCTAAAAGAAAATTAACTCTCTCAAGATTAGATTTGAAGTTTTTGAACATGACTTTAATTTTTTTCTCTTCAATAAAATCTACTCTTTGAAATTCGCTTGCCAATTGTTTGACAATTCTATTAGCAATTAATTTATCTTCTCTAGTAATTGTGTTTTCAGAAACAACAACAAGTTTATTATCCTGCTTTCTCACTACAACTTCTGACTTGCCCCAATTTGTGTTTACCGCCAAACTACTCGTTGGGTCTTTCACTTCAGTAATCAAAGTAATCTTGAATTCCTCTTTATTTATTGGGTCTTGAACAAATTTTATTTTGTCATGATTGACAATTTTAATATTTAGACCTTCGGTTAAGTTATCAAGGTTTGGTTTAACCGTTTTGAAAACGGTTTCTAAACTTTGGTTTTGTTTGATATTATAAAATTCATTATTAGTGTGAACATTTCTGTTTTTTACATTGATGTAAGATTTGAAATCTTCTATTTCATCAGGACTAAAAAGAAGTGTTGACATCAAATTTATTAGTTTTGTCTTGTCTGCACTTTTAACATAAATTCCTTTTTTAGCTAAGAAATAAACTAAATCACTGGAAGTGATTGCTTCTGTTTTTAAGAAAGGTTTAAGTAAGTCGCCATAAGGCAAAATATTTATGAATGCTTCATTTATATGCTTGTCAGAATTAATCGTTTCCTCCTCGGGTTCTTCATATTTCTCATTCTTGTTAGTTATAACCTGTGTATTTGGTAAAGCATCTAAAGCATTAGTATCTGCCTCTATATAACGAAGGATTTTTATTTTTTCGTCAAGTAGTTCTTCGTTAAATGAACGGATAACTTCTTTAGCTTCATTGCCATGTGTTACCTCATCGTAGTCAGGAAAATAGAGAAGATACTCATTCCCAAACCCACTTGTTAATCGGATTGTAAGCCAGATAAGCTTTTTCAGCGATTCAGTTGAAAATGTGTCGGAGCAAAAAAGAAGAAAGCTGATTTTAGACTTGTCCTCTTTTGTTATTGGAATTACCGATGAGTTGATATATTGAACAGGAAGTTTGAAACCACGTTCACCAATTCTTTTAGGACTTTGATTACCTTCGGTAATTGGATAAAGAAACTTTACAGGAACATTATCTCGGTAATTTTTAGCAGTAGCTATACTGCTAATCAGAAAATTTGCTTTGCTATTATCAATTAGGAAATAGTTTAAATCTTCTTTCAATAAATTTCTTCTGTAATTATCTTTTGCATGATGAATAAAGTTTGTTGAAACCTCTTTTGGGTCGGTAGTTAGCCAGAAAAGCAAACTGTAGTATTCTGTATATTGAAATGCTTTAAGTGGAATTGAGTTGTTTTGCTTTAAATCTGTAAAAACAGTATCTACATCATTAATATACTTTACTATTTCTGCTTTTGAGCTATCAGGATATTTAAGGTCGTGTATAGATGATACCATAATGAAATCACCTGTATCCTCTTTTAGCTTACTTTCAAAGTTTCCAACAAATTCAACCTGGAGAACATCGGTTTCAGAAGTATGCTCATTAAACTTCTCAACTTTTTGATTTTCGCTAAATTGATTCCAACCTATTAGCTCTAAAATCTTTTTTGCAATTCTTTGATTGAAAGGGATGTTTTGGTTTTCAACAGGAGGAGCTAACGAAACGAATGGATTTATTTCCATTTGCTTTTCAATTGCTGTAATCCAATCTATCAGTTTTGAATCAAAATCATCTCTTGTTATTTCTTTACCAATTATTGAACTTGCTCCAAAATCAAGTGTCAAATTTTTAACAAGAATCTCTCTAACCTTTGGAGATATTTTTGTCTTGCCCTTTCTCTCATAATAAAAATCAATTTTGGTAGAAGCTTGGTCTATAAGTATATCGATGTTTAGCGGTTTGGATTCGCTAATTTTTACATTCCCAATTTCCTTTTTCTTCAATAAATTGG
The DNA here is from genome assembly GCA_029558435.1 of Bacteroidota bacterium. The sequence goes on along the minus strand of JAKQEZ010000664.1, from coordinate 1,210 downwards.
CTGCTGGTGTCCCAACTAAAACTAATTCGTATTCTTCCAGATTGGGTGAATTTGTTTCCAATTCATCGCACCATTTTTTTGCAGCCGCTAATCCAATTATATTTTCAGAGGACTTGACCTGAGTGGCCTTTGTTCTATTGTTCGGGTATTTCCATCTTATATCAACTTTATCTGATTCATCCAATGGTTCTAAGGTAACCGACATCCAGTTATTATCAGTTTCAAGTGCATCTAATACACTTATAATGGTTTGGATTATATATCCTCTTATTCCAGCGTTTCCTCCCATGTTTAATATATTTAAATATAGCTTTCTAAAAACTTGATGCTGTCCTTTTTATCCTTAAAACTCGCCTCAATCCTGTCGCCTGTGTTGTATTTGATAATGATTTCGTATTTGCTCAACGGAAGTTTTGGTTTGTCTTCCGAATACTTTTTCAGAAAGTCAATTGCTTCGGTTATGCTGTTTGAAATGTTCTCTTGTCCGTGAAGTGGTAAAATGATTATGCGTTCAATGAAACGAGAAACAGAATCGGAAAGTGAACTTAAAAATTCGTCAACGCCTTTTTTATTTAGTTTCAATAATTCTTTGGCAACATCTTGTTTGTTCGGCAGCTTATTCCAATTCTCGATTTTCTTTCTGAAATCGGTTTCTGCTGTTTTCTCATCAAACGCTGCACTGATTCCGAATTTTGCAAATGCTTTTACAACCGATTCATAAGGAAAATAAAGCACACCAAAACCAAGTGATTTCAATTGTGTTAATGCTCCTTCGGTAAACACACCTGCCAACACAACGCCAACAAATGGTGATGAACTTTTGTATTTGGTTGCCAATGGCAAAACTGCACTTTGTATTTCTTGTGCTTTGTTTCTTGAATGTTTAGTGTATCGTCTCCATGCGGATTCAATGAACGCAACAGGAACACCAATTTTGTTTTCTGTTCCGCCACGTTCAAGCACAAAGTCTAAATCGTGTTTATTATTGTTGGCATCAGTCCAAGAAACTTTCTTTCCTGAACGTGCTTTACGTTCACCTTTCTTGTCGAGGTAAAGTTTATGTTTTCGGGCAAACTTCTGTAAATGTGGCTCCAAAGCCAATTCTAAAAGGTCGCCAATTATCTGTCCGAATTTATGTGCTGGTGATTCTGCCATTTCTTAACTATTTATCCAAAGTCTGCCTTCGTGTAAAGGAACTGTGTGTTTTCTA
>JAKQEZ010000722.1 GCA_029558435.1 Bacteroidota bacterium | reverse complement strand
CATTGTTGCGCCTTTACCCGTTCCGATTCCATTTTCCTTACTCGCTTTCGCTTCCAAACCTAAACGCTCGATTTCTTTGATGATTTCACTTTGTTTAGACGTCAATTTTTCAATATCTTCTTTAGATACGTTGTTTTTTTGCGCTTCTTCGATTGCTTTTGCAATTTCATCTTTACGCATTTCAGCTTCGTGACTTGCTTTTGCAGTCATGTAGTCTTGTTGTTCTTGAAGGGTCATTTTTGAAACCTCTTCTAATGATTTTTCTACAAACATTTTTGTTTTGTTTTTTAAATAAATAAATGAGTTAATTGCTTTTGAGTGTCATTTGACGGCTCGGTTTTAGAAGTGTCTGAAACGGCTTCTTTAATATCTATTTCTAAGGTCGGAGTTGCAAAGTTTGAACCTTTTACAACTGCTGAACCCTCGACAATTTTAGCTTCGGTAACTGCCCAAAAATAGCCTTTTTCGTCTGCTACTTCTTTATTTGCTACTTGTGGGTAGTATTTATCCCAATTCTCTTTTTCTTGGGAGTACATTGGCTCGGATTTGTTGATACATAAAAACATTTTTACGTATCTCATGCCACACGAATGTTGATTAACACGTCCTTTTTTGTACAAATCAAACATAAACGGGTTTACGTCCTTTTTGATTTCGGCATTGAAAATTAACGCTTCGCCCGAACCTTGTAAATCCAAACCTAAAGATTTGAAAGTTTTGTTTTCAACTGAAACGGTCAATTTATCGCTTAATGAATCACAAATAATTTTATCAAATTCCATTTCGTGTTCTTGTAATAAGAACATTTGTTTAATTTCAGATAGTGACTTATTCCAAATTCCTTTAATGTGGCAGTCCATGTGACTATCAAGAATGTTTGTAGTGTTGATTACTAACTTTGCATTAATTACAGTAGGGTCTGGAACGTCTCCGATTTCAACTTTTACAGCTTCGGATTTGGTGTTTTCGTCAATAACAACATTGTAAACAACATCGGCTCTTTTTATCGCGTTCTTTTTTTGTGCAATAATTAAGTCTTTATTCTTAAATACTTGTTCAATTGTCATTTCTTTACAATTTCGTTATTGATAACTTGCTTTGTTTTCACTTCCTTAATTTCCTTAATCTGTTGTGCTGTTAATTCCATTTCGACAAATTTATTAAAATAAAATGTAAATTTACACAAAAATAATCATTATGAGTTTTATAGGTTTTAAAGGAGATAAATTTTCGTTTGGTTTTCAAATCGGAACGGATCACTTAACTAGACGTTTACCGATACAATCGAGCGCATTTTTAACGAGGTTATTCGGTACTGATAACGAAGTTTGGGAAACAATAAATAACAACGAAATGAAGTTATTTACCACAACTCCAGAAGTATTTATCCCGATTATGCGCTTTGCTGAAATGTTCTCAAACGGTCGATTTGTTGTTAAGGATTGGAAAACTAACAAACCTATTGAAAACCACGAACTATTAAAACTACTTGAAAAGCCAAACCCTTTAATGAATCGTAACGAGTGGTTAATTTCAATTGCTGTTAACCATTGGGTTTATGGAAATTGCTACATCTATAAAAATCAATATTCGGCTTTATCTGTTGCTCCGACTACCTTAATGATTTTGCCAAATGAAGATTTAAAACTCAAAGTTTCAGGTAAAAAATTCAAACAAATCGACAAAGACGGTATTATTCTAGGTTACGAATTAAGTCAAAACAGAGAAACGTTTGAACCAAAGGAAATAATCCACCTTAAAAATTATTCAGTTGACGGCATTAAAGGAGTTTCAATACTTGAAGCGTTGCAAATGCCTGTTTCAAATGCTCGTGGTGCGTATGGATTTAACAATGTGAATTTAACTAAAAGGGGTGCTTTGGGTATTTTATCCCCTGCTAAAATGACTGATGCGTTTGGTGGCAACAAACTTGGTGACGTTGACAAACAAGAAATCGAAAAACAATTTGTTAGCGATAACGGAATTTTCGATAATCAAACCCCTATCAAAATCGCAAATGTTCCCGTCGATTACACTCAAATGAGTTTAGCGATTAAAGAGCAATTGATATTTGAAACTAAAAAACATACCTTAAGCAAGGTTGTTGACGCTGTTGGATTGAATATGAACATATTTTCGGACGGTGCAGCGACTTTTAATAATGCTGATGCTTTCCTAAAAAGTGCTTATCAAGATGCTATTATTCCATTTGCTGAAAAGTTTTGCTTTGCATTAAATGACGGATTGAACTTGACTGAAAAAGGAATTTACATTGAATTAGATTACTCTTTCTTACC
>JAKQEZ010000720.1 GCA_029558435.1 Bacteroidota bacterium | reverse complement strand
CTTTAGGAGAAGTTGCAGATTATGAGCAACCAACTAAATATTTGGTAAAAACAAATAATTATAACGACAATTTTCAAACCCCTGTTTTGACTGCGGGCAAAACTTTTATTCTTGGTTATACAGATGAAACTGATGGCATTTACAAAGCATCCGAAAATCCTGTTATCATTTTTGATGATTTTACTACTGCTAATAAATGGGTTGATTTTGATTTTAAAGCAAAATCATCCGCAATGAAGATGATAACTTCAAAAGATGAATCTAAAGCGTTGTTGAAGTTTATATATTATTGGCTGAATACTTTACCAAGTGGATTAGTTGAGGGTGATCATAAACGACAATGGATTAGTAATTATGCTAACCTTTCTATCCCCATCCCACCCCTTTCCATCCAAAAAGAAATTGTTCGTATACTCGATACCTTCACCGAGCTTACAGCAGAGCTTACAGCAGAGCTTACAGCTCGTAAAAAGCAGTATAATTATTATCGGGAGAAGTTGTTGAGCTTTGAGGAGAGAGATGTAGAGTGGAAGCCGTTGGGTGAAGTTTGTGATTTCCAAAATGGATTTGCATTTCAAAGTAATTTGTTTAAAGATTCAGGATTGCCCATTGTTAGAATAACTAACATAAATGGCGTTAATGTTGATTTATCAGATGTGAAATACTTTTCCCCAGATGATTACAATTCTGGAAATCCGCTCAATTACGCTATTGTAAAAGGAGATATTTTAATAGCTATGTCTGGTGCTACTACTGGTAAAATTGGTTATTACAATCTTGATGAAAAAGCCTATCTCAACCAACGTGTAGGTAAATTTATTCCCAACAAAGAATTGCTTAATAATCGTTTCTTATTCCATTTTCTTCTAACAAAAAATGAATTTCTTTATGTACTTGCTGGTGGTGGAGCCCAACCAAATTTAAGCTCCAATGCTATAAAAGAAAAACTCCTCATCCCCATCCCGCCACTCTCCGAACAAGAACGCATCGTCGCCATCCTCGATAAATTCGATGTGCTGACCACATCAATCAGCGAAGGTTTGCCGAGGGAGATTGAATTGAGGAAAAAGCAGTATGAATATTATCGGGATTTATTACTAACCTTTCCTAAGAATAATATATAGTATCATAAAATGGGACAGTCGTTAACAGAAATAGCACAAACACTTAGAGATGCTGATAAGAAAGTCCAGCTAATCTATGCTTTTAATGGCTCTGGTAAAACTCGTTTGTCTCGTGAATTTAAACAGTTGATAGCTCCAAAAGAACATGTACCAGAACAGGAAGGAGAATCAGATATTAAAATACTTTATTATAATGCTTTTACGGAAGACTTATTCTTTTGGGACAACGATTTAGAGGCGGACTCGGACAGAAAATTAAAGATACAACCAAATAGTTTTACGGATTGGGTGCTCCGTGAACAAGGTCAGGATAGAAATATTGTTGAAAATTTTCAGCTATTAACGAATGACAAATTAACTCCGCATTTTAATGAAGAATTTACAGAGGTAAGATTTTCATTTGAACGAGGTAATGAGGGTGATACTGAATTTGTAAAGATTTCTAAAGGAGAAGAAAGTTGCTTTATTTGGAGTGTGTTTTTCAGTTTAATGGAACAAGTTGTTAATGTTTTAAACATTGCAGAAAAAGAAAATCGGGAAACTGACAAATATGATAAGTTAGAATATATTTTTATTGATGACCCTGTTAGCTCATTAGATGACACGCATTTAATTGAATTGGCTGTGAATATTTCAGAATTAATAAAATCAAGCCATTCAGATTTAAAATTCATAATCACAACGCACAATCCTTTATTTTACAATGTTCTTTTCAATGAATTTAATAGGGTTAAAAAGACAAAAAAATGGATTTTGGAAAAGTTGAATGATGGGACTTTTTCAATAAATGAATTAGAAAGCGACTCACCTTTTTCTTATCATTTGTTTCTATTGGCTGAATTGGAAAAAGCAATACTGCCAACAGGTGAAATTAAAAAGTTTCATTTTAACTTTCTACGCAACATCCTAGAAAAGACTTCAACATTTCTTGGATACAATAAATGGGAAGAACTTTTGCCTCAAGAGTCACGAGAAGCATACTATAGAAGAATCATAAACTTATCAAGTCATTCTAAACATCATGGTGAAGAAATTGCAATTGTTGACGACAAGGACAAGAGAGTATTGGGCTTCTTGGTAAATGAAATTAAAAGAATGTACGGCTTTAAGTCGAGAATAAATACTAACACGACAGAATAAGATGGCACACTTTAAAACCATAGCAGAATCAAACAATTTTATTGTGTTGGATAAATTCACCAAGTATTCTGAGGTGAATGAAGCTCCTGCAGCTTATCAAACAGAGGCTGCGCTGGAAAAGGAATTTATTCAAGACCTCATCCACCAAGGGTATGAATATCTGACAAACCTGAATACGCAAGAAGCAATGCTGGCAAATGTTAGATTGCAATTGCAATCGCTTAACAATATGGAATTTTCAGATGGCGAATGGGCTCGTTTTGTGGAAGAATATTTGGACAAACCAAGCGATAACCTTGTTGAGAAAACAAGAAAAATCCACAACGACTATATCTACGATTTCGTTTTTGATGATGGTCATATCCAAAACATTTACTTGGTAGATAAGAAGAATATTACAAGAAATAAAGTACAGGTCATTTCACAATTTGAACAAAAAGGTTCGCATGCCAATCGCTATGATGTCACCATTTTGGTCAATGGATTGCCAATGGTTCAGGTAGAATTAAAAAAACGAGGCGTGGCTATTCGGGAAGCATTTAATCAAGTTCACCGATACAGCAAAGAAAGTTTTAATAGCCAAAACTCATTATTCAAATACATTCAGCTTTTTGTCATTTCAAACGGTACTGATACCCGTTACTTTGCCAATACAACCAAACGTGACAAAAACAGCTTTGACTTTACGATGAATTGGGCAAAGGCTGACAATACACTCATAAAAGAAATAAAAGATTTTACGGCTACATTTTTTGAAAAAAGAGTATTGCTTAACGTGTTGCTCACCTATTCGGTTTTTGATACAAGCGATACACTTTTAATTATGCGACCGTATCAAATAGCTGCTACGGAAAGAATCTTATGGAAAATCAAAAGTTCCTATCAGGCGAAAAACTGGTCCAAACCAGAAAGTGGCGGCTACATCTGGCACACAACAGGTTCGGGTAAAACATTGACCAGTTTCAAAGCGGCACGTTTAGCCACGCAATTGGATTTTATTGATAAAGTATTCTTTGTAGTTGACCGTAAAGACTTGGACTATCAAACTATGAAGGAATATCAGCGATTTTCTCCCGATAGTGTGAACGGATCAGAAAGTACAGCAGGTTTAAAGCGAAATATAGAAAAAGACGATAATAGGATTATAGTAACAACTATACAAAAGTTAAATAACCTCATGAAGAGTGAGAGTGATTTAGCGATTTATCAAAAGCAAGTTGTTTTCATTTTTGATGAGTGTCATCGTTCGCAGTTTGGTGAGGCTCAAAAGAATTTAAAGAAGAAATTCAAAAAGTATTATCAATTTGGTTTTACAGGAACACCTATTTTCCCGCAAAATGCTTTAGGTGCAGAAACTACCGCAAGTGTTTTTGGTCGTGAATTGCACGCTTATGTAATAACAGATGCGATTAGAGATGAAAAAGTACTAAAATTCAAAGTTGACTATAATGATGTTCGACCTAAGTTTAAAAGCATCGAAACCGAACAAGACGAGCAAAAACTGAATGCGGCAGAAAACAAAAAAGCATTGCTTCATCCGGAACGTATAAAAGAAATAGCTCAATACATTTTACAAAATTATAGAATAAAAACGCACAGGACTCAGGGAAACAACAGAGGCTTCAATGCCATGTTTGCCGTAAGCAGTGTGGATGCAGCTAAACGCTATTACGAAGAATTAAACAAACTGCAAAAAGACAGTGACAAGCCTTTAAAAATTGCGACAATCTTTTCTTTTGCCGCAAACGAGGAACAGAGTGCAATAGGTGAAATTGTAGACGAGAATTTTGAGCCTTCGGCAATGGATGTTACTGCCAAAGAGTTTCTGACCAAAGCAATCAATGACTATAACGCCATGTTCAAAACCAGTTATAGTGTTGATAGCAATGAATTTCAGAATTATTACCGCGACCTTGCCAAACGTGTAAAAAACAAAGAGGTTGATTTAATCATTGTAGTCGGTATGTTCTTAACCGGGTTTGATGCTCCAACACTCAACACTTTGTTTGTTGATAAAAATTTACGCTATCACGGGTTAATTCAAGCCTTTTCACGAACAAACAGAATTTATGATGCCACAAAGACCTTTGGTAACATTGTAACATTCCGTGATTTAGAACAAGCAACTATCGATGCTATTACACTTTTTGGCGACAAGAATACCAAGAATGTAGTTCTTGAAAAGAGTTACAAAGAATACCTGGAAGGCTTTACAGATATTATTACAGGTGAAGCACGCAGAGGTTATGTGGAAGTAGTCAAAGAGTTAAATGAGAAATTTCCTAACCCTGACGAAATCGTAAAAGAGAAAGACAAAAAGGAATTTGTAAAATTATTCGGGGAGTATTTGAGAATTGAAAACATACTCCAAAACTACGATGAGTTTAACCATCTCAAAACACTACAAACGATTGACATCAACAATCCAGAAGCTGTCGAAGAATTTAAAAAGACTCATTTCATATCGGATGAGGACTTTGCAACTATGCAGCAAATTGAATTGCTCAAAGAACGGACAGTGCAGGATTATCGCTCTACTTACAATGATATTCGTGATTGGTTAAGACGAGAGAAAAGCGGTAAAGAGCCGGAAAAATCTACCATCGACTGGGATGATGTTGTGTTTGAAGTTGACTTGCTGAAATCGCAGGAAATAAACCTTGATTACATTCTTGAATTGATTTTTGAGCATAACAAGAAAAACAAAAACAAAACTGACTTAATCGATGAAATTCGTAGGGTGATACGTGCAAGTGTAGGGAATAGAGCAAAAGAGAGTTTGGTTGTTGATTTCATAAACGAAACCGACCTTGACACTCTTCAAGACAAAGCGAATGTAATAGATTCATTTTTTGTATTTGCTCAAAAAAAGCAAAAGGAGGAAGCGCAGGAATTAATCAGAGAAGAAAATCTAAATGAAGAGGCAGCAAAACGTTACATAATAGCATCTTTAAAGCGAGAATATGCCAGCGAAAACGGAACAGAACTCAATGCACTTTTACCGAAAATGAGCCCTTTAAATCCTCAGTATTTGACTAAAAAGCAAACAGTATTTCAAAAGTTAGTTTCGTTTGTAGAGAAGTATAAAGGAGTTGGAGGTCAATTATAAATAATGACAAAGAAAGAAAAATGAATAGCCAGTCCAACAGACACACACATTACCAAGCCGCACCAGCCAACGCACAAACCAAAGCTTGGCAAAGAGTGTGCCTGTCCCACCCTGACAAAATTGAATTAAAAAAACCTTCCCTCCCTTCTGAAAATAAAAAATACGCAACCGCACAAACCGACACGACAAGGACGGTGAAGCGTACTATTGACAATGGTTTGCAAGGACGGACGACAGAACACCAGCCGGTAACATCGGTTTGGCGTAATGGCGGGTGCAGTGCTTCGTATGACAGTTTTGTGGTAAGTTCAAGTGCAGTTCTTCGATTGAACTTTTGTGCTAAAAATCCGCCACTACGCCAAGCCGCAAACCGTTGTATGCAAGTTTGCAGACAGTGCACCGCTAATATAGTAGGCAGAATAAAAAAATAAAGATATGGCTAAAATAACATTCATTAAATCATTGGTAATATGCAGTTTATTCGCTTTCTGCATATCGTGTTCAAACAATT
>JAKQEZ010000144.1 GCA_029558435.1 Bacteroidota bacterium | reverse complement strand
TTTAACGGCTGTTCCTCTTAAACCGATATCGGGTTTTGCAATTAATGGGAATTCGATAGCCGCTTCTTTTATTTTCTCTTGAACAGCTTCTAATGTTTCAGTAGGCTCAATCAAAAGGGTTTTGGGATAATATTCAGATGGAATTAAATCGTAAATTTCTTTTTTTGATTCCATGAAAAAGCCTCCATTTTTAATTGTTGGATTGGAGGCATTGAAATAAAAAAACGAACGTGTTCTTGCTGCATAAAATAAATATTGAAAGTATACTGGAAAATAAACCACTTGATAAGGCCAATATTCCCAATGCGTGATTTTATGCCAAAGTAATCTCATTTTTCTCATGATTCTAGTAAATCCAAATAATACATTTCAATTTTTTGTGGTTGCCAAATACATTGGGTTATACTAACGGTTTTTAAGACATTATTTCGATTAATTTGCAAGCCGTAATCGGAATTTGTAGCTTGTTCAAATTGATGAAAATGAAGCAGCTCATTAGCAGTAATTTCCTTTTTGTTTTGAATAAATTGAGTAAACCAATTAGCACGTTCGACTCGAATTTCCGGTTCGTATAAAGTAGCTGATGACCAAATATGGGGTTCTTCTTTGTTTAGTTTTTTAGTTGATTTTTCTACAGAATTCCATTGCCATTGGAATAAATGCTCCCCATCAAAATATACAATTGTAAACGGTTCAATATTTTCTAAATCGATGTTTTGCCATGCTTCAATAGGGTTTTTACTTCCCATCAAATCCAAAACAATCAAACCTCTACTTTTTCTGTAGTTTCCTGTTGGTTTGTGTTTTTCATTAGCACCATTTAGCAGGACTAAAATAGCTTGTTCATCATCAGCAACCCAAGTACCACCAGCAACTGAATCTTTAGGAAAAGTAATTGTTTTACCGTTAATAACATACTTCTTTGGCGGAATCGCTTGTCCACGAGACACTTTTTCATCCCGATTGGATGTTAAGCAAAACCCGTTTTTAGTTCCAATAAAAGTTAACGTACACATTGAGATTCTCTGTAAACAATTGTAGATTGAGCCACGCCAAAATTCTCAGGAATTTTTACCGATTGTAATTGCAATAAAGCCACTTTTATCAACGCTTGATGATGAATGCTGTGTTCTAAATTATATAAAAGTTCGCGTTCGTAATTGGTTTCAATTTCCAATGTAATTTCGGTTGTTCCTTGTTGTAATACCAATGATTTGTTGGGTTTTTCAATAGCAATCAGAAGTTTTTCTATTTGTTCAATAGCAAAAACACGATCAGTTTCAATAGTTTTGTTTCTTGCTCGTTTGTCGTAATTTATACTACCAATTTCATAAGATTGAATCAAAGATTGATACATTTCAATGATGTGTCGTACATGCTCACCAATTGTGGCATTGCTTAGCATTGGGAATGATTGTGTAAAACTGAAATCATCGAGTTGTTGTAGGACTTCGATGATTTCAATAAAGTTGTTTTTTATTTTGTTTTGGAGCATGAAATTCAT
>JAKQEZ010000717.1 GCA_029558435.1 Bacteroidota bacterium | reverse complement strand
TGACAGAAAAGGACTGTTCGCTTTTTGAACCCTTTTTAAAGACAAAACAACTTAAAGCGAAAGACTACTTTTTGACCGAAGGAAAAATTTGTCACGAAATCGGCTTTATCAATCAAGGCTGTTTCAGAACTTATTACCTTGCAGACGGAAAGGAAATCAACACGCATTTTGCATTTGAAAATGAATTTGTAACGGACTATGACAGCTTTTTACAAAGTAAACCCAGCCGCTACTTCATTCAGGCATTGGAAGACGCTGAAATTGTAACATTCAATTTATCCGCTTTACAAAATGCCTACAACCAATCGCAAAATTGGGAACGCTTTGGCAGAATGATAGCCGAACAATCTTACAAGCTGACAACCCAACGTGTTGAGAGCTTTTTGTTTTTAGACGGAGAGCAACGTTACCTTGACTTACTTGAAAACCAACCTCACATTCTTGACAGAATACCGTTATATCATATTGCTTCCTACTTAGGTCTTGAACGGGAAAGCTTGAGCCGACTACGGAAAAAAATTGCTTACAAGTAGCGATTGTAACATTTGTCAATTTCTTCTTCATTCACCTTTGAGACTTTTGCAGTGTAAAATTTAATGTTTCACTAAAAAAAATTCAGAATGAAAAAGGTGATTTTTTCCGCTACTGCAATAATATCAATGATTTTGGCAAGTTGCAGTTCTTCAAAACAAGTAATCGTTCCACTTAACCGTTCCGTTGAGTTGGACGACACCTACACAATTATTTGGAACGGTGTCAGCAAAGCATACCGATACGAAAACGGACAATGGTTGCGAGCAGAAAGTTATGATTACCAATTTGACGTTGTTCAAAAACGTTATGACAATCATTGGAAATCCGTTAAATCATTGCACCGTATTCACCCCGACTATGACGGCAAAGCGGGTAACAGAGACCAGACAATGTATTTTGAAGTTGCTTACCAAAATCTGATTGACGGAAAAGTGCAAGCAACTATCAATTCATCGCTTGGCAACGGAACGGGAACAACAGACGCAGAATTTCGTAAATCCGTTTTGATAATGTATGTTCCAAATGCAAGTAAGTTTATGCCGTATAACAAGTTTAGAATTACGCAAAACTACAACTACGAAGAAGGTGTGCTGACCGAAACTGTTGAACTCATCAAAGAAAAAGACGGCAAAGAAATTCCGTTTATGAAGAACGAAGAAACCGCTTTGATTTTTATTAAAAGTAAATTGGACAAAGCACCAACAACCTTTAAACACTAACAGCTATGACAAACGAAGCAAGAAAAATAAGCGGTTACATTTTGCTTTCCGTTCCGACAATCATTTACGGTGGGTATTTTTTGCTCACCGTTTTAAGCGGACAACAGGAACATTTGCAATTAACGGACTTCCAAAAATCAATGTTCCGTGCAGGACACGCCCACGCAGGTGTTTTGGTCATTCTTGCGTTAGTTGCTCAACTCTTCGCAGACCACGCTTCTTTGTCCAA
>JAKQEZ010000713.1 GCA_029558435.1 Bacteroidota bacterium | reverse complement strand
TCGCCATCTGTATCTTTAACTGACAAAATGCCTTCTTCCGATTTTACTAAAGCAGCGTCAAATGTTCCACCTCCAAAGTCAAACACACACCAAAAGCTATCTTTGTTTTTTGCAGTTAAGCCGTAGGCGGTTGCTGCCGCAACTGGTTCTTGTAATAGTTGAACGTGTTTAAACCCTGCCATTTTTGCGGCTTTCATTGTTGCCTCATTTTGCGGGTTTAAAAATTTTGCAGGGACAGTTATGACGATAGAATAGATGTTTTCGTCTTTAACAAATGTTTTTAGTGCTTTAAGCACCTCTGCTGATAATTCTTCTGAGGTAACATTCCTTTCTAAATTAGAACTTTCGTAGGTATGGGTTGTCCCCATTGTTCTTTTGAATTCAATAAAAGTATTCGTCTTTCCCTTTTCAAAAGTTTTTAAGGCTCGTGTATTATCGTTTTTCAGAACATTCGCAGCAGTTCTACCTACCATAATGTCCTTTCGTTTATTGAAGTGAACACAAGATGGCAAAGTGTCTTCTCCTGTATCAGTTTTTTTAATAATTGGAACTCCGTTCTCCATTCTTGCAATTGCTGAATTGGTTGTTCCCAAATCAATACCGTAGTCAATTTTATTTCTCATATTTTCCTATGTTGTTATTGTTGTTTTAAAAATTACATTCCGACTGAAACTTCAATCTGTGCTGTTTGTATCATTTTGTCATTGAAGTTCACTTGCGGTATCAATACTTTAGTAATGATTTCCGAGCCTTTATCCAAATTTTCATCAGGAATTGAACTGGTAACAATTACTTTCATTCCTTGATGATATTGTTTCCCTAATAATTCAGGCATTTCATAACCGTTTGCTGAAAGATTATCTTTCAACTTCCCAACTGAACGTTCAAGTTGTTTCAAACCTTTTGTCCCTTTATCCATCAGGTTAATGTTACGTTCAATCAAGTTGATTTCACTTGCTACTTTCAACGCTAATGAATGGTCTGGTTCGGCATTAGAACTTATCGGACTTGCTGTTTTTTGTTGAGCCAACAACTGCAATTCATTTTCAATCAAACTGGTTTGTTTGCCAAATTCTTTTACCAAACTTTCTTCGATTGAAGATTTAGTCTTTTGAAGTTGTTCAACAACTTCTGTTTTATCCGTTTTTTGGCGTTTGCTTAATAACCAATACAATAGACCTGAAAGTAAGATTGCAGAAAGCACACCGATAATTCCGTAGAGAGAATTTGTGCTTAAAGATTGACCAACTTCGTCAATTCTTTTGTTTGCTGTTTGTTCAGTTG
>JAKQEZ010000712.1 GCA_029558435.1 Bacteroidota bacterium | reverse complement strand
TCTGGAAATGGATGATAAATTGAAGTTTGGGCTTTGGAATGACAAAATATAAAAATTGACACTAGAAATAATACAAAGTTCCTTTTCATAAAAATAAGATTAAAAGTAAATTAGTGAACCTAAAAATGTCTGGTAACGTTTCGCAGCTACCCGAAGGGCGGGACTTTCACCACAAAACTTGATTTGAAAAACTAATGTTTGATTAACCACAAAACTGTCTTTGGAACACGAAACCCCGCCTTTTGGGTAGGTGCTGTTAGCGGTTCGGCTTTCTTGTTTTTGTCTGTTTTTCAGTCTTTCCATTCTTACACTCTTAGTTTGTCTAATGTGTCCAATATGAATGAAAGTAACTAAGTTGTTGGTCTTTATTCATTATGTATTGCCATTTTGTTGTGTCAAGTACCAAAAAGTTATACCCAAAAAAATGTCTTTCTGTCCCACTTTCAAAAACTGTCAATTTGTATTGATATGCTGGAAATTTTGAAAAAACCGAATCCAATGAAATGACTTCATAATTTCTTACTTTACTATTATTCCAATCGTTGACAAAGGTTTCAATTTGTCTTTTTGATAAACGTCTGGTTTCATTGTGTTCATTCGAGAAAATTGTCAATGAGTCGATTTTATCCAGTTTCAATATTTTTTTAGTCGGAATAATTTCATTTGTTGTCTTGTCGCAAATGTTTAATATTAGGTAATTCTCATTTGTTGCTTGCCATCCAAATGTGCAACTGTCAATCTGCTTTACATTACCTATTTCCTGATTGTCTTTATAAATGTCATAAGAGTAATAGTAAGCTAAAACCAAGTCAGGGCAATTTGATTTAATAATTTTGTATTCCCCAACTTCCCATTCTTGAACAGATTCACACTTTCTTGAAGAGTCAAAGCAAGACGTCAAAGTTGTCAAGGTTAAAACTGTCAATATGTAGTTTATATTTTTCACAATGTTGTCTTTTAAGCTGACCGCTAACGGTTTGGCGCTTGGCGAAGGAGCGGATTTCGAAGCACAAAACTGTCTGCCAGCACTGAACTTGATAGGAAGCACAAAGCTTCAGTTAAGCACTGAACCCGCTTTTTTGCCAAACGCCTGTTAGCGGTTCGGCTTTCTGTCTGTCTATATAGTTTCATTCGTTTTTCTCTGTCGTTTGCGTTCAAATAACAATGACGTCAACAAGTAAGCTATAGCAGTAGTCAAACTAATTATAAAATACTTGTCGTATGCAGGTTGATTGAAATGTAGTCGTCTTATTCCGTCATTACAAGCTGTGCATTCAACGACTAGTCGCATACTGTCAAACGCAGTTACAAGAATTGTCGTGGCGAAGAAAAAAATAATTGTCACGCAGGTTCTTTTTAGTCTATTAGGTCGAGAAGAAAACTTTAATAACAAAAATGTCAGCGAAGTAAAAAGTCCAAAGGCCACAACAAAACTGTCACTTGGAAATAAGTGGAAGTTCTTGCCAAAAAAATGAATGTTGTCTCCGTTGAAAAACTTGAATGAAAACCTAACAAGTTGTCGGTAATAGTCCTCAAATAAAAACGCAACAACAATGGCAACAAGTAAAATTCCTACTGTCGTCAAAATGGTTTTGTAATTATTTTTTATTGTCGCCCTCATTTAATTGTCTGTTGTGTTGTCGTCTTTTAAGCTGACCGCTAACGTTTTAGGGCTTTGCGTTCGGGCGGGTTTTGGAGCACAAAATTGTCAACCTGCACTACACTTAAATAGAAGCACAAAGCTCCAAGTTTGCACGTCAACCCGCCTGACGCAAAACCCGTGTTATGCCTTCGTTGTTTTGTCGCTCGTTTCAAATTCTTTCAAGGTTTTACCGTTTTTGTTTTTCCATTCTGTCAGTCCGTTTGCGTTGCGTCCCATTACCATTACTGCCGCAGTCGATGGACTGCTAAAAATATAGTCGTCCGAAAATTCAAAGTATTCTCCTTTGTCAACAAGTACTCCTTCGTTAATAAGTTTTTGTCTGTATGTGATAAAGTTTGGTGTCATTGAATTCACTATTGTCGCTGCTGCTTTAGAATTTTTAAATACTACAAAACCGTCAGATGTCGGCTCGCCTTGTCCGTCTGCACCACGAGCTGCTTTAATAAAAAAGGATTCTTGTTTTTGTTTAGGCTTAAATTCTCTCTTTTCGTCAAATACTTTATGTCCGAGTGTATTTACGAGCATTTTTATGTATTCGATAAATTCTTCCATTTCAGCTCTGTCCGATTCAGAGATTGAGGATTGAGTCGGAACTATTGAATTGTCAACCGTGTAGCGATTTGCCGATTTTGCAATGTCATGAAGTCGATTCTCTAAATATTTTATATGCGCCTTATTTAAGTTCTCGTCTTTGCTGATAAAAACAATTGCTTCATTCCAAAAGTCCTTTTGAGTCAATTGTTGATTAAGCCTCTTAAGAATTGATTCTGCTTCACCAATGTAAACCTGATCTTTACCAGAATCGTCTTTACCAAAAAGCAAGTAGACTCCAGTGCTTGTCAAATCTTCACGGTCTGAACAGTCCTTAATTTTAATACGTGGAATTTTATATGCCTTTCCAGACCAGTTGGAAAGTTCGCAGCTCATTCGTCCGTTTGGTTCTCCGTCAATGAGGAATATTTTTATTGTCTTACCGAATTTCATATTTAGTTGTCTGTCGTTTTACAATGAGGCATAACGTTTGGCAGATTTGCGATGGGCGGGCTTTTCAGTACACATGTTAATTCGGAGAACAGAACTTTCTAAAACCACAAAACCGTCTGCGGAGCACGAATGCCCGCCTATTGCAAATGTGCTGTTATAGCCAGTTGTTCT
>JAKQEZ010000711.1 GCA_029558435.1 Bacteroidota bacterium | reverse complement strand
TTTAGGCTCATATTCATTCCCATATCGGCAAGGTCGCCATTCATTTTCATCATATCGTTCATCATCTTCATTCCTTCAAAATACTTTAATCTTGGTTGTGGGGATTTCAATTGTTTGATGCCGTTTCCGATATATAATGATGCTGAATTGGTTCTGTCTTCGGTGGTTGCCAAAAATTCAAAAGCCGTATTTTCGGCTGGAATGGTAACAACAATATCATAGGTTTCAGAAACTGCAATAATAAGCCTATCCACTTCCACAGGTTCTACATCGTTGCCATCGTTGGCAACTACTGTAATTTTTCCACCTGCATAGGTGAGCCAAAAATATGAGGAAGCTCCACCGTTAGAAATTCGTAAACGGACTTTATCGCCTGCCTTTAATTTCTTGCCGTCAATAGTTGTAAGGTCTGTACTTTGTTTGCCATTCATAAATATTTTTTCATAATATACATCGCTTACATCCATTGCCAACATTCTTTTCCATTCGTTTTTTAGTTTGGTTTTGAAATGTCCTGCTTTTATTGCTTCACCATAACTTTGAACTGAATTTTTTTTCAACGCTGGGTAATCGTTTGCATTATGCAACATTCTGTGAATATTTTCGGGTTTTATATTCGTCCATTCGCTTAAAACTATTGGTAAAGTTGGTAAATCGTCAATACCTTTTCTAAACGTTTTATCGACTTGTTTTTTTAGCATTACAAAATTGCCGTACATACCTATTTGCTCTTGCAAACCACTATGACTATGATACCAATGTGTGCCATTTTGAATAATAGGAAAACGGTAAATATGAGTAGTGTTTGGCTTTATAGGCATTTGCGTAAGATTAGGAACGCCATCTTCTTTGTTGGGTAAAAACAATCCGTGCCAATGCAAAGAAGTTTCTTCTTTGAGTAAATTATGAACATAAATTTCTGCCGTATCGCCTTCGGTAAAAGTAAGTGTAGGCATCGGAATTTGCCCATTTACGGCTATTGCTCGTTTTTCTTTTCCTGCAAAATTCACCAAAGTGTCTTTTACATAAAGGTCGTAACGTACAATTTTTTGGGCAAATGTATTTGTAGTTATCAATAGCAAAATTGCTATCGGCAACAGTTTTTTATAAATATTTTTTTGATTATCCATTTTAAGAATTTCATTTTTTAATTGCGTTGAAATAAGAGAATGTGCCAATAGCTGTGTTAATAGAATTGGAAATTATTACATTCTGAAAACCTGCCTTTGAAATAAAGTCGGGCATTAATCCTTTTACATTATCATTGGTTGTTTTAAATCCGTCAAGAAGCTGAACAAAGCCAAAAGTAAAACGCATTAGTTTATTTTGTGCTTTGCCCCAATCGGCAATAATTAGTTTGCCATTTGGCTTTAAAACTCGATGCAATTCTTTTAAACAATTTAGTTTAGTTTCTTCATCAAGTTGATGAAAAACCAAACAACTATATATTTTATCAAATTGATTTTCTTGATAAGGAAGTGTAGCACCATTATATAAATCTAATGGAATTGATACATTTTGTTTGTTCAGTTTGTGCAATGCAATTTCTCTAACTTTTGGGTCAATATCAACTCCTATAAATTTTGTATTTGTGTTTTGTGCTTTGGCTAAAATTAAATTTTGCCCTGTTCCAAAACCAAACTCTAAAATTGTTTCTTTGTCCTGCAGATTTAATTCATCAATTAACAAACCTCTAAATTTCTTTTCGGGCATTGTTAATTTGATTGCTAAATCGTAAAATACTGTTAGGAAATCGTAGCCTAATGCTGGGATATATTTTTGCTTTTCCATATTTTTTAAAAATAAAAGGCGAAGCCTTTTTGGGCTTCGCCAAATAATTATTATTTTATTGTTTCAACCACTTTTCCACAAGTAAGCATTTGACTACCGTAGTAAGGGTTTTTAACCGCATTTTCTTTGCTCAACCAATTTGCACCTTTTCCATCGTTTGCCATTGGGCAAAATTGATAATAAGTTGGCGTTTCTTGTTTTGAAACTTTCATTAAAGCGTACATATTTTTCGAAAGCGACATAAAATGGTCTCTTTGGTGTGAGGCATCTTTTGTTTCGGCAATGTGTTCAGCATCAAAAGCTAAATCTTTCATTACTTTCATCCAAACCATGTGTTCGTCCATTGCCAATTTATCCATTTTTACGACACTAATTGCCTTTGCTAAATCTGTTGCTTTTGTTGATGCAGTATTTCCGTCTGTTTTTACTAACGCATCTTTTACTGCAAAATAGCCATCAAAAACAGCTTTTAGTTGTGGAATTTCTTGCTTTACTTCTGCTGGTTTTTCGGTTGTTGTTGCAGTTGTAGATTGATTATGTCCTGAATGGTCATCAGCTTTTGCTTCTACTTTTGGCGTTTCGGTTTTAGCAACTACTTTTTTTACACGGACATATTGGCAACATCCTGGAAGTTTTGCGTAAACATCGTCCGGTGCAAGAAATTTGTCGCTATCGTAACCACTCAATGCAATACGTTTTAATATTGCATCTTGATTGGTTTTTTTTGCGTCATAAGTTATAGTAGCCATTTTGGTGTCTTTGTTCCAATCTACTTTGGCTATTTTCTTTTTATTACCTGCTTTTTCAATGGTAGTTTCACACATACCACAGTTACCATATATTTTTACGCTTTCGGTTTTAGCGTTTTTGATTTGTGCATTACAAGCTGTAAACGATAGCAATACATTAATTGCCATCAATATTTTTATTGATTTCATTTTTTGAAAATTTAAATTTTTGAATTGAATTAAATATGAAAGCATAGATTATGCTTTCAATTGGACAGTCCTATGGCTGTCAAAGTAAGAAATTAGCCTATATTAGGTGGTGTCCAAATAGAAACAAAACCATCAGAAAGATAGTTTTCGTTGTAGTATAATTTTGTTTTTTTGTTCTCTGCAAAGTAGGTTTTAGCTTTTATTTCAGCATAAAATGGCAATGCAAATGCAAAGTGTACAGTTGAGCAACTACAATTTGAATTGTTACATCTTCCATCGCAACCTTTATCCTCTTTGTCGCTTT
>JAKQEZ010000709.1 GCA_029558435.1 Bacteroidota bacterium | reverse complement strand
AAAGCGACTTTAATTTGGTCGCTTTTGGTGTTTTTGAGAGTTGGGCATTACTCTTTTAGAATAAAACACAGTTTGTAACAATCAGTAAAACAACACATTATGATTTGTCCGCATTTTGTCCGCCCTAAAATTTAGCAGCTTACTAAGCTACATCTACATTTGTGGCAAAGAATTATAAAATGAAAAAAACAATTTTACTAAGTCTTACGCTTTTGTCTTTCTCTATAGCAAAAGCACAAAACCCAACTAGCGGAATCCTTTATGTGGATTCTGCACACACAACAGGTGTGATGGACGGTTCTTCGTGGGCAAACGCACTACCAAGTTTAGCCGATGCGCTTAAATGGGCAAACGATAACAAAGCCAATTGGGCAACCACTCCTTTGAAAATATACGTAGCCAAAGGAACGTATTTACCAAAATTCAGCCCTCAAGATGGCTTAGCCGACCCTGCGAATCCTACGAATAACCGCAACAAAGCCTTTTTGATGGTGAACAACGTTCAAATATATGGTGGCTTTCCAACAGGTGGTAGCGCATTTTCTGCACGTGATTGGAATCTCAACCCAACCATTCTCAGTGGCGATTTTAATGGGAATGACGTTGTTACAGGAGCCGGCTTCACACTTACATTTACCAATAACGATGAAAATTCATTCCATGTGGTTGTTTCTGCTGGTGCTGTTGGTAGTGCCCGTTTAGACGCTGTGAATATTAAAGGGGGGAATGCAAATGGTAGTAGTTCAATAACTGTTAATACATACCAAGTATATAATTATTTTGGTGGCGGGATGTATAATTATTCTTCATCACCAACCATTACCAATTCAACCTTCGCAAATAATTACACGAATGCTAATGGCGGCGGGATGTATAATTATTATTATTCATCACCAACCATTACCAACTCAACCATCGCAAATAATTTAGCATTTAATGGTGGCGGGATGTATAATTATTCTTCTTCATCACCAACCATTACCAACTCAACCATCGCAAATAATTCAGCGTATTATGGTGGCGGGATACGTAATAATTCTTCTTCACCAACAATTACCAATTCAACCATTGCAAATAATTCAGCGAATAGTATTGGCGGCGGGATGTATAATTATTATTCATCACCAACAATTAATAATTCTATTTTGTTTGGGAATACAGCTCCCAATAATGCAGTTATGCTTTCAGGAAACAATAGCACTCCTATTGTAAAAAACAGTTTAATAGAAGGTGTTTCTTGGAATGCTACCATTTGGGGAACAGATGGAGGAGGAAATATTCTATCAACAACCAACCCATTCACAAATAGTGCTACCGGTGATTTTACACTAAATTCAAGTAGTGTTGCGATAAATGCTGGTAATAATGCACTTTATAATGGTAACATCAACTCCGATCTAGATTTGGGAGGAAATCCACGCTTGAATGGTGTGAATATCGATATGGGAGCCTATGAAAGTTTAATTGTTGTGCCTCTTGCAACCTATCTTCTTGAATTTAATGCATATTGTGAAAATAAAACCCGTATAGAATGGCAAACTGCTTCAGAATTAAACGTTAGTTATTTTGAAATTCAATATACACGTGAAGCAAATAATTGGAAAACCATTGCACAGATACCTGCATCAGGAAATGTATCGGGTAAAAAGTATGAATATTACACCAATTCACAAGAAGAATTAAGCTATTATAGATTGTGTGCCGTGGATAAAGATGGAAGTATTCAAATTTTTTCACCGATTGTTGTAGCTTGTAACCAAGATAACAATGATTGGATGGTTTTCCCTAATCCAGCAAATAATTTCATAACCATTCAACATCCATCCGAAACCATTCAAGATATACTCCTACTAGATAATTTTGGAAGAACAGTTCTTCAAACAAAAATAGATGCAAGAGACACATTTACTTTCGATGTTTCCAACATAAAAAATGGTTTGTATATACTTCAAATAACAACCAATCAAGGTGCAACAACCAAAAAAATTAAAATTAATCATTAAAAAAATAATATACAGCATGTTGTGTATCAGGTATATACAGTTTGTTTACCCTAAAATTTGATAAAAAATAGAGGTTGCTCTACTTTTGCTTCAAGATTGGCAAATGCAATTGCTGAAAATTAAAAACTCACAATTTTAATAACAAGCAAACTACAATAATATTAAATCCAACCACTTGTGTTATTCACTTAAAAAGTAGCGAAAACTAAACCAAACAAGTTGAAAAAACTCATCAGCAAAAATGTTGGTGAGTTTTTCGTTTTTTAATAAAACCTAGCAATTTTTCTTTGTCAATTGCTTTTCCATTACCTTTGCACTTATCACTTCATTTATGAAAAGAAAATTATCCATATTTGGCTACTTCCTCAGTATTTATGTGTTGGCTCAATTTTTTTGGTGGGGCTATCATATTGTGGACCTAACAACGCAACTTTCGGGAGATACCGCAGCTAGCAATAAAAATATTCTTATGATTGTGGGAGAAGGGGTGATTTTTCTTTCCATTCTTGTTTTCGGAATCATTAAAATTCGCAACAGCGTGGCCAATGAACTCATTGTTTCTCGCAACCAAAATAATTTTTTACTCTCGGTTACACACGAACTAAAAACGCCAATTGCAAGTATTAAACTCTATATGCAAACGCTTCAAAAACGAAATTTAAGCGAAGAAAAACGCAATGAAATCATCGAAAAAGTATTGCAGCAAAACGAACAATTAGCCCTGTTGATTGATAACATTCTTAATGCAACTCGTTTGGAAAATAAAAAGCTCATCGCCAACAAAGAGCAACTCGAAGTGTCTAAATTTTTAGATGCAATTGTGGAACGCTACAAACGTCAATACCCACAAATTGAATTTGTTAACCAAGTTAAAAAAAATATTTCAGAAAAAATTGACCCTTTTATTTTTGAAACCATCGTCAATAATTTAATTGAAAATGCTATAAAATATGGTGCTTCTGGTGGAAAAATTACCGTTGAATTGCAAAAAGATACAGCATTAAAACTAAGAGTTCTTGACAATGGTCCTGGCATTCCTGCCCAATTCCATAAAGATATTTTTAAGAAATTTTACCGTGTTGGAAACGAAGAAACACGCACACAACGTGGCTCTGGATTAGGCTTGTTCATCGTAAAAGAATTGGCACATTTGCACAAGGGAAAAATAAAATATTACAACAACCAACCAACAGGTGCGGTCTTTGAATTAACTTTGTAATTGAAAAAATCGAAAAGAAAATGACAAATCACTTCGGATTAATAATTTTGGACGGATGGGGAATTGGCGATCGCTCCAAATCGGATGCCGTGTACAATGCCAATACACCTTTTATGGATAGTTTGATGGCAAATTATCCCAACGCAACTTTGCTAACTAGTGGTGAAAATGTGGGGTTACCTGACGGACAAATGGGAAATTCGGAAGTGGGACACATGAACATTGGTGCCGGAAGAATTGTTTACCAAGAATTAACCCGCATCAATAAATCAATTCGAGACAAAGAATTTTTTACTCTTCCAACCTTGGTGGATGCATTTCAATTTGCCAAACAAAACAACAAAAAAGTACACTTTATTGGCTTGGTGTCAAAAGGTGGTGTTCATAGCACGCAAGAACATTTATATGCTTTATGTCAAATGGCAAAAAGTTATGGTTTGTCGGATGTGTTTATTCATGCTTTTACCGATGGACGCGATTGTGACCCTAAAAGTGGACAAAAGTTTTTGGAAGAATTAGAGCAAGAATTGCAAACCTCAGTTGGTAAAGTGGCTTCGGTTATTGGTCGCTACTACGCCATGGACAGAGATAAACGTTGGGAACGCATCAAAAAAGCGTATGATTTATTGGTCAACGGGCAAGGAGCTGCGTTTTCTTCAACACAGGAAGTTTTTGAACACTCGTATAGCAACAACATTACTGATGAATTCATTGAACCAGCGGTAATCATTGAAAATGGAAAACCGTTGGCAACAATCGAAGAAGGGGATGTGGTGATTAATTTTAATTTTAGAACCGACCGACCAAGAGAAATTTCCATTGCTTTAACACAGCAAGATTTTCACGAATACAACATGCATAAATTAAATTTGTATTATGTTACAATGACCAATTACGATGCAACTTTTGAAAACGTTCGTGTTGTTTTTGAGAAAGACAATCTTTCCAATACCTTGGGCGAGGTGATTGCCAACAGCGGGAAAACACAAGTGCGCATTGCAGAAACAGAAAAATATCC
The DNA here is from genome assembly GCA_029558435.1 of Bacteroidota bacterium. The sequence continues at coordinate 37,920 of JAKQEZ010000709.1, read as the reverse complement.
GCACGTTACATTTTTCTTCAGTGGCGGTCGTGAAGATGCATTTGCAAACGAAAGTCGTATTTTAGTCAACTCACCAAAAGTGGCAACCTACGATTTGCAACCAGAAATGAGTGCTGTTGAAGTGAAAGATAAAATTTGTGCAGCCATCAATACTTCTCAACCTAATTTCATTTGTTTAAATTTTGCTAATCCCGATATGGTTGGTCACACTGGTGTTTACGAAGCAATCATCAAAGCGGTCGAAACGGTGGATAGTTGCTTAAAAGAAGTGGTTGAAACAGGTGTAAAATATGGATACGAATTTTTGGTTATTGCCGATCATGGAAATGCCGATTTTGCAATCAACGCTGATGGAACGCCTAATACTGCGCACTCCCTCAATCCGGTGCCAGTTGTGTTGGTAACCAACGATAAAAGTGTTCAATTAAAAAGCGGAATTTTAGCCGATGTTGCTCCAACCATCTTAAAAAGAATGGGCATTGAAGCATCCAAAGAAATGACAGGAAACGTGTTGGTGTAGTTATTTTCTACCCAACCATCCTTTTCTTCTGAAATAATAGAGCAATCCAACTGCAATTAACACCATTACTCCCCAAGTGGCAAAATAGCCATATTTGGTGCGTAATTCGGGCATATTGTCAAAGTTCATCCCATAAATTCCTGCCAAAAAGGTAAGCGGGATGAATATGGTGCTCACAATGGTCAACATTTTCATGATTTCATTCATGCGTTGCCCTTGAACAGCATAATACAAGTTGGCCAAACCTTCCAATGCGTTTTTGTTGGATTCAACCTCTTCGGTGATGCTGATGCAATTTTGCTTTAAATCAGAAAAATAATGCTTGGTTTCGCGTTTAAATAATTTATTTTCAGAGTTTTCTAAGGAAATAGCAATTTCTTTTAAAGGTGCAACAATGCGTCTAAACTCAATGTGTTTGCGTTTGTGTGATTCAATGAACGATAATATTTCGGGAGTTGAAGATTTACTCACCTTTGATTCCAACTCGCTTATTTCGGTGGTAAATCCCTCCAAAGCATAAAAGTAATTATCTACAATGGAGTCTAAAAGGCGATACAACAACAATTCCGCACCTTTTTCGCGCAGCAACCCTTTACCATTTTCAAGTCTATCGCGCACACTTCCAAAATAATCGGATGGTTTGGATTGAAAGGAAATTAGATAATGCTCGCCCAAAACAAAACTCAACTGCTCTTCAAAAATACGTGTCATTTTTCCCGTTGTTGGCGTTGCCGAACGCACACTGAAAAACAAATAATGGTCGTAATCTTCAAATTGTGGGCGGTAATCTCTATCGCGAATGTTTTGAAAAACCAACGAGTCTAATTTTGCTTTTTTACAAAATGCTTCAATAGGCGCCAAATCATCATACATGTAAAAGTTAATCCACGTAATTTTATCTTTTGGAAGCGCATCCAATGAAAATGATTCAACAAATTGCGCCGTTTTAAATTTTTCTTTGGTGCATGCCGCTGCGTTATACGTATATATTTGACCGAATGATGTGTTCATAGTTCAACTGTTGGGATTAAAATTACTATTTTTTGGTTAACTCACTCGTGTTTTGGTCCATTTCTAACAAGCATTTTTTGCATAAACAGTCGGTATAACTTGTTGCTTCTTTGGGTTGTTCATTCACCGACAAAGTAATCGTATTGCAAAAACAATTGACAATATCTTCAGCGTTGCATTCAAAGTCAACCTTGCACCGTTGGCATTTTTTTATTTTCATTTTAGAGGACTAAACAACTATAAATTTCTTTCAATGCAAATTTATCTCTACTTTTGTTTTGTGAAGCAGAATATTTCTACTTTACGCAATAAAATTAAAGAAAATGAAAGTTTTAATGGTTTGCTTGGGCAATATTTGTCGTTCCCCAATGGCCGATGGATTGTTGCGTCAGAAAGTACGACAAGAAGGATTGGAGGTTGAGGTTGATTCTGCTGGAACATCCAATTATCACATTGGTGATGCACCCGATAGCCGTATGCGAGCAACTGCCAAAAAATTAGGTTGCCCCATTGATGACTTGCGAGCTCGTCAATTTACAGTAGCAGATTTTGATGATTTTGATTTGATTTATGCCATGGATGCAAGCAATTTGGAGAATATTCTAAAATTAAAACGCTCCACAGCCGATGAGAAAAAAGTAAAACTTATTCTCAACGAATTGTATCCTGGAGAAAATAGAGAAGTTCCCGATCCATACTTTGGTGGCGAACAAGGATTTATTGATGTATTTAACATGTTGGACAAAGCAACAGATATTATTTTAAATAATTTAAAAAATGGCAGGTAAACTTTACATGATTCCTACAACGTTGGGCGGTGAACAAGTAAACGATGTAATTCCACAAACAGTTCAACAATTAATTGCGGGTTTACGCTATTTTATTGTTGAAGATATCAAATCAGCACGTCGTTATTTGCGTCGCGTAGATCGTAATTTCCCAATTGATGACTCAGTTTTTTTTGAATTGAACAAGCGTACCGATGAAAAAAGCATCATTTCCTACTTAAAGCCTGCAAAAGATGGTCATAATATTGGTGTAATTTCAGAGGCTGGTTGTCCAGGTGTTGCCGACCCAGGAGCAGAAGTTGTTGAATTGGCACATGAAATTGGTATTCGTGTTGCACCGTTAGTGGGCCCTTCTTCCATTTTATTAGCTTTAATGGGTAGCGGTTTTTCGGGACAAGAGTTTACCTTTCACGGTTATTTACCCAAAGAACGCAAAGAGCGCATCAAGTTGCTAAAAGATTTTGAAGCCAATACACGCCGCACTGGTTATACTCATATTTTTATGGATACACCCTTCAGAAATATGAACGTTTTAGACGATTTATTGAACGAATTGGCTGACACCACCAAGTTATGCATCGCTTCCAATATTACGTTGCCCGATGAATCTGTGTGGACTATGACCGTTGCTCAATGGAGAGAAAAAGCATACGATTTGAGTAAAAAACCAACCATGTTTTTGATTGGAAAATAAAAAATGAGAAAAATTGTAGCATACCTATTTCAATGGATTTTTAAAATACCGTTTTGTAGAAACTATTTTTTTGGTATTCATCAGCGTGTATTTCAACCCTACAATTTATTCAAAAATGTAAAGGTTTCATACCATTACCAAGGATATAAGTTGCAATTACATTTAGAAGATTGGATTCAGCAATGCTTGTTCTTTACTGGAGAATACGAAAAAGCAGAATTAAAAGTCTTGACACATCTATTAAAGGATGACAGTGTTTTTATTGATATTGGGGCTAATATTGGGTTGTATTCATTAAGAGCAACCGATAAAATAAAAGAAAAAGGAAAAGTTATTGGTTTTGAGCCTTTTATTGAGAATTTTAAACAGCTTAAAAAACATGTGGTTAGCAACAATCTCTCAACAATTATAACTATTGAGAATGTAGCAATTGGAGAATCGGAAGGAAAATTACAGCTTTATTATTCAGATAAAATCCAAAATAGAGGCATGGTTTCGGCTGTGTATCAGGAGAATGCTAAAAGCTATGAAGTAGAAATGATGCGTTTGGATGATTATTGCGCTCACAAAAACATCAACACTATAAATTGTGTTAAAATTGATGTTGAAGGATATGAAATGAACGTATTAAAAGGAATGACAAATGTGTTGCTGCAATTTCAACCAATTTTACTGTTGGAAATTTTGGAAGAGAACACAGAACAAATTGAATCATTTTTATCCAATTTTGGTTATGTAAAATACTATATTTCCGATAATGGATTTGTTGTTAAGGAAAATAATAATCCTAATCGGAAAAACTATATTTTTTCTGTTGCATCACTTGCTTAAATATGCATAACTAAGAATATTTTTTAGTAAATTTTAATAGGTTTATTATTAAGATACAAAATAAATAAACTATATTTGCACCCAAAATTGGAAATAATATACTTAAAATATAGGTATCAATGTCAGCAATAAAAGGTAAAATAGCACAGGTAATTGGCCCTGTAGTTGATGTAAGCTTCGACAAAGGAGTGGAGCTTCCAAAGATTTATGACGCATTAGAAGTTGTTAAAGCAGATGGGTCTAAAGTAGTTTTAGAAGTTCAAGCACACGTTGGTGAAAATGCTGTGCGTGCAATCTCAATGGACTCAACAGATGGTTTCATGAGAGGCTTAGAAGTAGTGAGTACAGGTGATGCTATTAAAATGCCTACTGGTGACGCAATTAAAGGAAGAGTATTTAACGTAGTTGGTGATTCAATTGATGGTATTGGAGAATTGGATAGATCTAAAGGGTTGCCTATTCACCGTCCAGCGCCAAAATTTGAAGACCTTTCTACTTCAACAGAAGTTTTGTTTACAGGTATTAAAGTAATCGACTTGATTGAGCCTTATGCAAAAGGAGGTAAAATCGGTTTGTTTGGTGGTGCCGGTGTAGGTAAAACAGTATTGATTCAGGAGTTGATTAATAATATCGCAAAAGGACACGGTGGTTTGTCAGTATTTGCTGGTGTTGGTGAGCGTACTCGTGAAGGAAATGACTTGTTGCGTGAGATGTTGGAGTCTGGAATTATCAAATATGGTGATGATTTCTTACATTCAATGGAAAAAGGTGGTTGGGACTTGTCAAAAGTAGATACTAACCAATTGAAAGAATCAAAAGCAACATTCGTGTTTGGTCAGATGAACGAGCCTCCAGGTGCACGTGCACGTGTGGCATTGTCTGGTTTGACATTAGCAGAATATTACCGTGATGGTGAAGGTGATGGACAAGGGAAAGATATCCTTTTCTTCGTTGACAACATCTTCCGTTTCACGCAAGCAGGATCTGAAGTATCAGCACTTCTTGGACGTATGCCATCTGCGGTAGGTTACCAACCAACATTGGCAACTGAGATGGGGGCAATGCAAGAGCGTATTACGTCAACTAAAAATGGTTCAATTACATCTGTGCAAGCGGTTTACGTACCTGCGGATGACTTAACTGACCCTGCTCCTGCAAATACATTTGCTCACTTGGATGCAACAACCGTATTGTCTCGTAAAATTGCTGAGTTAGGTATCTATCCTGCAGTGGATCCATTGGATTCAACTTCTCGTATCTTGACTCCAGAAATCGTTGGTGAAGCGCACTACAACTGTGCTCAACGTGTTAAAGTTACATTACAACGTTACAAACAATTGCAAGACATCATTGCTATCTTAGGTATGGATGAGTTGTCTGAAGAAGATAAATTGGTGGTGCATAGAGCGCGTCGTGTACAACGTTTCTTATCTCAACCATTCCACGTTGCAGAGCAATTTACAGGTATCCCTGGTGTATTGGTAGATATTCAAGAAACAATTGTAGCATTCAACGATATTTTGGACGGTAAATACGATAAATATCCAGAAGCAGCTTTCAACTTGAAAGGTGGTATCCAAGATGTTATCGATGCTGGTGAAAAAATGTTGGCTGAAACGCATTAATTAATTCGTTAAAAACAAAAAAATGCAATTAGAAATCATAACACCCGAAGCAAATGTTTTTGCAGGAGATGCAAACGCAGTGCAATTACCGGGATTAGATGGCTTGTTTCAAGTATTGAATGGTCACGCACCTATTATCTCTGCCTTGAAAGAAGGTGTTGTGAAAGTAGATTTAGCAGCTGATTTTTCAACAAACGAAAAAACAAGTGATCTAATTGTAAAAGACCCAAAAGATTCAAAAATTATTCGCATCGCTATCAAAGGTGGTGTTGCAGAATTGATGAACAATAAGCTTATCGTTCTTGCAGAATAATAAAAAAATAGTTCTTTTAGAAGAGGGATGGGGAAACCTAATCCCTCTTTTTTTGTTAAGGTATGTTAAGCTTTATCAAAAAAACGTTTTATATAAACAATACTTTCATTAAATTCGTCGTTTGGTTTCACTAAAGAATGGTAAATAACACGAAAATAGACTTGTCAAAAACACCAAAGCACATCGCAATTATCATGGATGGCAACGGTCGCTGGGCTAAACAACAAGGCGAGCAACGCTTGTTTGGTCACAATGTGGGCGTTGAGTCGGTGCGCGAAGTTTTGAAAGGAGCTAAAGAGTTAGGCGTGCAATACCTGACACTTTATGCATTTTCTACTGAAAATTGGAACCGTCCAAAAGAAGAAGTGGATGGTTTGATGGATTTATTAGTGAGAACCATTGCAAATGAAGTGAAAGAATTGCACGATTCGGGTGTGCGCATGTTGAGCATTGGTGATATCAATGGCTTGCCAGAAGGTTGTAGAAACGAATTATTAGCTGCGCAAGAACATACAAAAAATAACAAAGAAATTAATTTGGTATTGGCACTCAACTATTCTGCTAAATGGGAAATTGTAAATGCCACCAAAAAAATAGCACAGGCGGTTGCTGCTGGAACATTAAAAGAAGAGGAAATTACAGATGAGGTGTTTGCGTCGTATTTAACTACGGCTGGAATTCCAGATCCCGAATTGTTAATTCGCACATCGGGAGAACATCGCTTGAGCAACTTCCTTTTATGGCAAAGTGCCTACACAGAATTTTATTTTACGCCAATTTTATGGCCCGATTTTAAAAAAGAAAACTTATTCGAAGCTGTTTACGATTACCAAAATCGTGAAAGAAGATTTGGTAAAGTATCAGAACAATTAAATAACGAACTATGAACTTAAGACTTTTGCTCTTATTATTTTTTACAGGTTTCATCATCAATGTTTCAATTTCCCAAATTCAAATTGGAGGCGAAGAAGAAGTGTTGGTTGAAGATACTACAAAAATAACTCCTACCAACAATGAAGCTATTTCTGTTGGAATGGATTACAATAATCCCAAAGAATACATTATTGGTCCAATCAATGTGGAGGGAGCAGAAGGCTATGATCCGAATGCCATTCGTTTGGTGGCGGGCTTGCGACAAGGACAAAAAATTGTTATTCCAGGTCAACAAATTGCTTCAGCTATCAATAACTTGTGGAAAGAAGAATTGTTTTCTGATGTACAAATTTATGCCGATAAAGAACTTGCAGGTGTTATCTATTTAACAATTAAAGTAGCGCCTCGACCAAAATTATCTAAATACAAATTTATTGGAATTAACAAACGTCAGGCAGATAAAATTAGGGAACAAATTAATCTTTTCACTGGTAAAACCATCTCTGAAAACTTGGTGTATCAAACACGTTCTAAAATCATGGGTTATTTTAGAGAAGAAGGTTTTTATGCAGCAAAAGTGAACATTAAACGTGTTCCAGATGAAATTATGATGAACTCTGAAATGTTTTTAATTGAATGTAATCGTGGACACAAAGTTAAAATCAAAAAGATAAATTTTTACGGCAATAAAACAGTTAAATCTGGTAAATTGCGTAGAGCAATGAAGGATACCAAACAACGTTCAATTTTTAGAATTTTCAAAGCATCTAAATTTACAGAATCGGCTTATGAACGTGATAAAATTGCCATGCTTAACAAATTTGGCGAGGTTGGTTTAAGAGATGCACGCATTGTTAAAGATACATTCTACATGGTGGATGATCGCAACTTGATGATTGAAATCAAAATTGACGAAGGAGAAAAATATTATTTTGGAGACATCAATTGGATTGGAAATACCAAATTTCGCTCGTCGTATTTAGATACTATTTTAGGAATTAAATCGGGCGATATTTACAATAAACAATTGTTGGATGAACGCTTAAGAATGAGCCAAGACGGTCGCGATATCTCTTCACTATACATGGATAGAGGGTATTTGTTTTTTGATGTAAATGCAGTTGAAACAGATTTTACAGATAACAAAATTAGCTATGAAATTCGCATCCGAGAAGGAAAAGAAGCACGTGTAGGAACAATTTCAATACGTGGAAACACCAAAACAAACGACCATGTAATTTTGCGTGAAATCAGAACACGTCCAGGTGATTTATTCAGCCGAAACGACATCATTCGTACACAGCGAGAATTAGCACAATTGGGCTATTTTAACGAGCAAGCATTTCAGGTAAATCCAATGCCAGATCCACAAAAAGGAACGGTTGATATTGAATACGTAGTAGAAGAAAAATCATCTGACCAAATTGAATTATCTGGAGGTTATGGTGGTAGAAACTACATCACAGATCGTCCAATGATTATTGGTACTTTGGGATTAACCTTTAATAACTTCTCTGTAAAAAACATGTTTAAAGGAGAAGCTTGGAAACCGTTACCTTCTGGAGATGGACAACGTTTATCTATTCGTGGACAAACAAACGGACGTTATTACCAATCCTATAACTTCTCATTTACAGAGCCTTGGTTGGGAGGTAAAAAACCAAATTCATTAACGTTCTATTTATCGCATACTGCTTTAACCAACGGAAGATTGAAAAAACATGCCGAATATCAAGGTATTGGAATCACTGGTGTTGGTTTGGCTTTAGGAAGAAGAAAAAAATGGCCGGATGATTATTTTACAGAATCATTTGATATATCCTACCAATATTACGATTTATTTCGTTATGCCCAATTGTTCCCCGATTTACAAGAAGGTTATTCCAACGATATTTCTTTCCAATATGCTATTCAACGTAGTTCGGTTAGTTCACCAATTTATCCAACATCAGGAAGTACTATTTCATTGTCAGCAAAATCTACATTGCCCTACTCGTTGTGGGAGAAAAATGATTATTCTACAATGACGCCTCAACAGCGTTTTAAGTATTTGGAATATTTTAAAATTAAATTAGGATTGGAATGGTTCTTCCCGTTAACACACGACCAAAAATTGGTGTTGCGCACACGAGTAGGGATGGGCTATATGGGCATGTATAACAAAGCAAAAGGGTTGTCGCCATTTGAACGTTATTATTTAGGAGGTAGTGGTATTTCTGGGATGAACCAAATTGGTGGTCGCGATGTGATTGCTGTTCGTGGATACGATGATAATGCTTTATCTTCATCTGCCGGAGATCCAATTGCCATTAAATATACCATGGAGTTGCGTTATCCTATTTCGTTGAATCCATCAGCAACATTCTTTGTATTGGCATTTGCAGAGGCTGGAAATAGTTTCCCGAGCTTCAAACGCTTTAATCCATTAGATGTGAAACGCTCTGTTGGTGCAGGTATTCGTATCTTCTTGCCAATGTTTGGTATGTTGGGTATCGACTATGGATTTGGATTTGATAAATTGAGTCCGTGGGCTACAGGTTATGGACAAACAAGTGACCAATCTATCAAGCAAAAAGGATATTATGGTAAGTTAACCTTTACCATTGGTATGAATTTAGGTGAGTTATAATTGTTAATTCACAATAAATTCCGTTATTTGCACGTTATGACCAGCAAAATTATTAAAATGAAAACAGTACTATATATTTTAGCATTTGTATTTGGCACAGGTTTTGCCTCTGCACAAAAGTACGCATACATTGATTCGGATTTTATTCTAGAGAAAATTCCAGAATACACGGATGCAAAAGAACAGTTGAATAAGTTGGCAGATCGTTGGACCAAAGAAATAGAAGAACGATATGCTGCTATAAAAACTAAAAAAGACAACTTCGCACGAGAAGAAGTACTTTTACCAAGCGAGGAAAAGGCAAACCGATTGAAAGAAATTGAAACAATGGAATCTGAAGCCATGCAAATGCAACGTCAACGATTTGGAGTAGAGGGCGATTATTTCTCAAAACGTCAAGAATTAATTAAACCTATTCAAGATAAAGTATTTAATGCAATGCAGGTTGTGGCTTCCAGAAGAAGTTATATCTTTGTCTTCGATAAAGCAAATCAAAGTAATTTGGTTTATGCCGATAGTAAGTATGATATAAGTGATGAAGTGCTTAGAGAATTAAAAATTAAAGAGTAAAAATTAAAATTAACAAACATGAAAAAAATCTTAGTTGGATTATTGATGATGGTAAGCTTTGGAGCTATGGCCCAAGTTAAAATTGGTTTTGTAGATTCACAAAAATTATTGGATACAATGCCATCAAGAAAAGCTGCATTGGAAAAATACAAAGCACACGAAAAAACATTGGCTGATGAATTTAACTTGCTTCGTGCTGATTTAGAAAAATCGTATGCTGAATACCAAGCAAAACAAGGTGATTTAACACCAGTTTTACGTCAAGCTGCTGAGAAAAAAATCATGGATAAAGAAAGAAGCGTTCAAGAGCGTCAAGAAACTATCCAACAAGAATTGCAAGCTTATGGTGAAGAGTTGAACATTCCAATTTTAGACAAAGTGCAAAAAGCAATTGCTATCATTGCAGAACGTCAAAAATTAACAATGGTAGTGGATAAGTCTACAACACTTTACCACGATAAAACAATGGATATTACAAGTGTAGTAGCTGTTGAATTATTGAAGTTAGAAAACGAGGCTAAAAAATAGTGATAATCAAATATTAAATTTAAAGGCTTTTCAAATCGGAAAGCCTTTTTTTATGCTTCAATGGCAATGTGAAAAATTGCATCGCCTTTATAAACAGTTGGAGCTTCGTTAACGCATAATACTACAGCATCTTTTTGTGCTTTTATGTTGCGTTCAATTTTTCCAAAAGGATCCATAATAATACCCATAATCTCACCTTTTTTTACACGCGTTCCATTCTTAACGTGCGGTAGAAATAAACCGGAGTTAGAAGCTCGCATCCATTTAGATTCTGTTAAAAACATAGGTTCTCTTCCCAATGATATGTCGATTTTAAAACTACGCATTCCAAAATGAGAGAGTATTCTTTTGGCACCATTAATGCCTTCATCCACCACCAATTCCTCAATAGAATTTGCTTTTCCGCCTTCAAAAATGAGGTATTGTTTCCCCAATTTTTGAATTACTTCACGAATGGTCTTTGAAATTAAACCAGAGTTTAAAATGATTGGTGAGTTAAAAACTTTGGCCAATTCCAAACTTTCTGCATCGTTAAAATCACAGCGAATTTGGGGGTGATTATTGCGTTGTGCAGCACCCGTATGAAAGTCAATAATCACATCTACAACGGGTGCTATTTCTTTCATAAATTGAAAAGCAAATTGCGATGCTAATGAACCGTTGGGCGTGCCTGGAAAACTTCTATTCAAATCTCTACCATCGGGTAATTCTCGTTTTAAGTTGAGAAAACCAAAAATATTGAAGATAGGAATGCAAATAACCGTGCCTTTCATTGGACGGTTGAGTTTTTTACGGATAATGCGACGAATAATCTCAATTCCATTGATTTCATCACCGTGCATTCCAGCCATTAAAACGATGGTGGGACCGTCTTCTTTTGCTCTATCTACGTGAATGGGGATTTGAACCGGCGTACTGGTGTGCAATTTTGCCACATTCAAATTCAATTCATAGTGTTTTCCGGGAGCAATTTCTTGACCCAAAATCACTACTTTTTTGTATTTGTGTTTATCGTGTAACGACATTGCGCTCAATGTATTCGATAATTTTTCCAGCTACATCCACCTTTGTTGTGGTTTCAATTCCTTGCAACCCAGGTGATGAATTGACTTCTAAAACCAATGGTCCTCTTTTAGATTGCAACATATCCACACCTGCAACGGCAAGTCCAACACTTTTAGATGCTAAAATAGCAGTTGCTTGCTCTTCTGGCGTTAATTCCATAACAACCGAACTTCCTCCTCGGTGCAAGTTGGAACGAAATTCACCTTCTTTTCCTTGACGTTTCATTGCTCCAACAATTTGACCATCCACCACAAACGCACGGATGTCAGCTCCTTTTGCTTCGGGGATAAATTCTTGAGCAATCACGCGGGCTTTCAAACCGTTAAAGGCTTCTAGTACCGATTGAGCAGCATTTTTGTTTTCTGCCAATACAACACCCAAACCTTGTGTTCCTTCCAATAATTTCAACACAAGTGGTGCTCCACCAGCCGATTGAACTACGTGGTGCACATCTTTAGAATAGTTGGTAAAAACTGTTTTGGGTAATCCCAATCCTTCACGAGAAAGAACCTGTAAACAACGCAATTTATCACGAGAGTTAACAATTCCTCTAGAACTAGAAACAGAAAAAACATTCATCATTTCAAATTGACGAACAACAGCCGTTCCGTAAAATGTTACAGAAGCACCAATTCTAGGAATTACAGCATCAAAATCAGTTAAATATTTACCGCCGTAATAAATTTTAGGACCTGTTTGTTCAATTTCTATATTGCAACGTAAATGGTCGATTACATGTGCTTCATGTCCACGTAATTCAGCTGCTTCAACCAATCTTTTAGTTGAATATAGATTTGCATTTCTAGATAAAATTGCAATTTTCATAGTGAGAATCTAAAAAAATTAATCTTCAATCAATTTAACAGGTTTGTTAGGAACTGCTATTTGATAAGCATACATCAATGCGTTTGTAACAATGACTACTGCTGCTGTTTGCCAAGATACTTCCAAAGCTTCGTTTATAGTAATTACTTTGAAAATAATAAACGCTAAGTAACACAAAACGAAAACGGCAATTGTAACGACTGTTTTCTTCACAAAATAGTTCAAATTAATTTCTGAAGCTTGTTTAGAATAACGTCTGTTTTTCAACGATGCAAATTCTGTAAATGCATAGAAAAGCACGGTTGCTAAAATAATTTCAAATGGGAAAGTTCCCAAGCCATCACCTTGTGCATACGAGTGCAATCCTACCAAGTAGAAGTTAACACCAAAGAAAGTAAATAAAATTGCTGCGTAGGACCACAAACTGAATACATTGAAGATAAATTTACTCTTCATTGCTGGAATAAAGCGCAAGTGCAAAGTGATAGCATAAATTAAAATGGATACCAACGCCCATGTTTCTTTCGGGTCCCAAGCCCAATATCTACCCCATGATTCGTTTGCCCAAACACCTCCTAAGAATGTTCCAATAGTCAGCATAATAATTCCAACTGTTTGCGACATTTCTGATACATAGGTTAGCTCGTTGATATTCCACGTTAACACTTTTCCATTTTCTTTGTTTCTAAATATGTAAAGAAACAAATTGATGATAGCCAAAATTGCACCCAAACCTAAGAAAGCATAACTTCCTGTAATGATGGCAACGTGAATCATTAACCAATACGATTTTAACACAGGAATTAACGGTGTAATTTCAGGGTCAAGAATGTTCATTCCAGCCACAAACAACATGAAAAATGCTAGTAAACACGTTGCTGGCAAAATAACACCACTTTTCTTAGCAAAGATAAATCCAGCTAAAATGGATACCCATGAGATGAACACAATTGCTCCATATCCATCACTCCATGGTGCGTGTCCAGAAATATACCAATGCATACCCAAACCAACACCTTGATAGATGAAAGTAATTAAAATAACAGCTATACTTATGATTTTAATGATTTTGGTAGCTTTAGAATCTTTGTTGCCTTTTTTAGAAAACAATTGAACAAAGAAAATTACCAACAACACCAAACCAGCCAAGATGTATAGGTTTTTTGAGTTATCGAAGAAATTCATTTTGTTGTAGGCAACCTCTACATTGATTTTAGATTCAGATGGTGCCACATTTCCAGCCACTTCGCGTTGTACTTTTATTAAAGCATCTAATTGCGTGTCAGCATCTGTAAAATTATTCGTTGCAATTCCCTTACTAACCGCTTGGAAATATTTCATTGTTAAGTTGAATAATTCTTTCTCGTTTTTAGAAACTTCTTGTGAAAAAGGCAAGAACCACGTGTTTTTTGCATCATTTCGGACAGGTACAATTTTCATGTATTGCCACATTTGAATTTCAGAAAAAACTTGGAATTTTTCTACTAATTTAATGAGTTGCTTATCAAACTCACTTCTTTCTTTTTCTAATTTACGGTGTGCTTGCTCGTATTCATCAGCTAGTTTAAATGCATCTTCTTGTTCGTTCAAGAGTTCCATAAAAGTAGCGCTAGAACCTTTTATTCCCAATGTTTCTCTCAACACTCTTGGAACATAAATAATTGGTTTATACAACCAAGCATCTGGTGTCATGTGCATGCTCAAAATGGTTTGAACTGCATTATAGGAATTGTCGCCATCTTGGTAAGTTTCATGGCGATTAATTTTGCGCAATAATTTGTTGCAAAGTGTGTGGAACGGAACAATGCGCCCGTCGTAATCCTGCACCATCAAATAAGCTAATTTATCAGCATGTTCTTTATTGATGTAGGTTGCAACCGCGTTTTTATCAGGTGCTGGCACTTCACTTGTTTGTTCAGCTGCATGATTGTGCGTAGAATCGTGTTGATGATCGTGTTGATGATCGTGCTGATGATCGTGTTCTTCTGCAATGGCTTCTACTCCGTGAGAATGATTTTCTTCTGCAATTGCTTGTACACTATCTGTTTGCGCGTATGAAACGGTGCTCAACAAGATAAGCAAGGCCGATAATCCAGCTTTTGCACGTTTGGTTGCAATTTTATTAATTTTCCCATTCAATTCTTGGAAACGTCCACCTTTTGCAAAAATTGACATTACAAACCCAAGTGACATAATGAAATAACCTAAATAAGTTATGGTTGTTCCCCACCAATCGTGGTTAACACTCAATACAGTTCCTGTTTCATCGGGATAATACGAAGATTGGAAGAAGCGGTATCCGTCGTAATCCATAATGTTGTTCATGAATATTTTTTGTTTTCTAAGTACTTTGTTGTTTTTATCCATCACAGACACGATACTTTCATACGAAGAAGGTGAGTCTGAGCCTGGGTAACGGTGCAATGTAAAATCATTACAAGCCACAGCAAATGGCAGTTGAATTGGAACAGAGCCGTATTGCACATTGCACAACAAATCGCCAAAAGAAAAGCGCTCTCCAGCAGTAATTTGTCCCATACCACCTTCAACAGTCACCAATTTTGTAGTTTTTCCATCTGTAAACTTCAACGTAATGTAGTCGCTACCTGTTTTCTTTTTACTTGCAGGCATGCGCATTACTTTTGCGTGTTGCACCATTTCTTTAAACACAAACATTTGATCGGCAGCATAATACAACGTTGTCATGTTAAAAGGTACCAATGTATCAGCAGGAATGTGGGTGTACATTGAATCTGGAACATCTTGCCCTGTTTGTCTTACTTGTTGCATCATCGCCATGGGTAAGGCTTTTAATGGGATGCCAGATTTTACATAAATGCGTCCATTTTGATTAAACAATTCAATTCCACCAGGCAAAGCATCCTTTTTTTCTAAAGAAATAGGCACATTTCCAGCCATAATAAAATTTCCTTCTTTCAAATAATTGGATTGATTACCACTCGTAACAATGTTTAACACGTAATCTTTGATGCTATCGTTTACCACCAAACTGTCGATGCGGTTGGATTCAAATTTTACCAATTCCACATTAATGGTTGTGTTTTTCTCTGGAAATTTGAAGTCTACATTGAAACGCGATTTAACTTGTTCGGACATGTACATTGTTTTTTCAACATACTTACTGCCAATCACAACTTTAATACGTGGATCTGCCGAATAGATGTAATCAACAGGTTTTAGCATCCCCGTTTGCGGATCGGGTTCTGGTAATTTCATAATTCCATCAAAACTAATGTATCGTGTAATTCCAGCACCAATCATGATGATTACAAACGAAATATGGAACAACAACATGGCAATTTTTTCTTTTTTCCACATGTCATATCTAAATGTGTTGATAATGAGATTGATGGTTAAATAAACCAATAATAACTCAAACCACAAAGCATTATAAATTACCAAACGTGCAGTTTGTATATCATAGATTGACTCTAAAAATGTGGCTACGGCAATACCAAATAAAAATACGAGTAAACCGATTGTCATCATTTTCATGGAAAAAAATCCTCTTAGCAACTTGTCCATACTTTTTATTATTTGCCCACAAAAATAAGCATTGTAAAAGGAAAAACCCTTTTTTTTAGCAGATTTATTATTTACTTTTTTTGTACTTTAATATTGTGAAAATCAATAGGATATAACAATGTTTAACGTTTATTATGATTTTACACATAAAACAGTAAAAATGATTTATGAGATGTAAATTATTATTAGTCCCATTTTATTAATTTTACACTATGGATTTTCAACTCATATCAGAATACCAACCAACAGGCGATCAACCCGAAGCAATTGCTGAAATTGTTGCTGGACTTGATTCGGGAAGAGATTTTCAAACCTTGTTAGGTGTAACTGGGAGTGGAAAAACGTTTACGGTGGCCAATGTCATTGAAAAAATAAATAAACCAACACTGATTTTATCGCACAATAAAACCTTGGCAGCACAATTGTATGGCGAGTTTAAACAATTTTTTCCCAACAATGCGGTGGAATATTTTGTATCGTATTACGATTATTATCAACCAGAGGCGTATTTGCCGGTAACGGATACCTACATCGAAAAAGATTTGCAAATCAATGACGAAATTGAAAAATTGCGATTGGCTGCTACTTCGGCATTGCTTTCTGGTCGACAAGATGTGATTGTCGTATCCTCTGTTTCGTGCATTTATGGTATTGGAAATCCGCGTGAGTTTGAAAAAAGCATCATTCACCTGCAAGTTGGAGAAACCGTTGCACGCAATAAGTTTTTATACAAGTTAGTTGAAAACCTCTATTCTCGTGCGCATGAGGAATTTAAACGTGGAACTTTTCGGGTAAAAGGTGATACGGTGGATATTTATTTAGCCTATGCCGATTATGCCATTCGCATTGAATTTTGGGGCGATGAAGTGGAGTCAATTTCATCCATTGACCCTGAAAACAATTCAAAATTAGATACATTTCAAACCATTGCTATTTATCCAGCCAATATTTTTGTGTCGAGTCCAGAAAACACCAAACAAGCACTCGATCAAATAGGTGAGGACATGGTGGTGCAAGTGGCAGCGTTTAAAAAAGCTGGAAAATTGGATGAAGCAAAACGATTAGAAGAACGTGTTTCGTATGACATGGAGATGATTCGTGAGTTGGGCTATTGTTCGGGAATTGAGAATTACTCACGCTATTTTGACAGACGACAACCGGGTGAGCGCCCTTTCTGTTTGTTGGATTATTTCCCTGACGATTATTTGATGGTCATTGATGAAAGTCACGTTACCATTCCGCAGGTGAAAGGTATGTATGGTGGCGACCGTTCTCGTAAAACTAGTTTAGTAGAATATGGTTTTCGTTTGCAAGCTGCTATTGATAATCGACCTTTGAAATTTGAAGAATTTGAGGGGATGCAAAATCAAGTGGTGTACATTTCTGCTACTCCAGCTGAATATGAATTGGAAAAATCGGAGGGAATTGTGGTGGAGCAAGTCATACGTCCAACCGGATTATTAGATCCAATCATTGAAGTGCGCCCAACTGCCAATCAAATTGATGATTTAATTGAAGAAATTCAAAAAAGAGTTGAACTGGATGAACGTGTTTTGATAACAACGTTGACCAAACGTATGGCAGAGGAATTGCAAAAATATTTTGATAAGCTTTCCATTCGTTGTCGCTACATTCATTCAGATGTAGATACTTTGGAACGCATTGAAATTCTGCACCAATTGCGCAATGGTGTTTTTGATGTGTTGATAGGTGTTAATTTATTGCGAGAGGGATTGGACTTACCCGAAGTGAGTTTGGTGGTTATTTTAGATGCTGACAAAGAAGGTTTTTTGAGAAATGTTCGTTCGTTGGTGCAAACCGTTGGTAGAGCTGCACGCAATGTGAACGGCTACGTCATCATGTATGCCGATAAAATGACCGATTCCATGCAAAAAACCATTGATGAAACTGCAAGAAGACGACGAATTCAGATGGACTACAATGAAAAACACGGAAAATCGCCTCAGCCACTTGTGAAATCCAAAGAAAAAATGATTGTTATCGGTTCTAAAGCCAAAAATGAAGTGGGAGATGAACTGCCAATGGTCGCCGAAAAGCCAGTTGAATATTCCAATAAAGAAGAGTTGAAAAAACAAATTGCAGCCACCAAAAAAGCAATGGAAAAAGCAGCCAAAGAATTGGATTTTATTGAAGCAGCTCGTTTACGCGATATTTTATTTGAATTGCAAGCTTCGATTTAACAAGGATTGCGTAAAGATTCCTCTCCTAATAATTTGCTTGGTTTAGGGATGCAAAGTTTACCTCCTTTGTGATTTTTAACATAGTTAATGATATAATCAAACGCCTCTTGCACATCGTCGGTAAACAAAAACAAATCTTCATCCTGCGGACTAATTGTACCTTCTTTTACCATCAAATCAATGTGCTCTTGCAAGTTTTGATGAAATGTTTTATCCATTATTACCAAAGGTAGTTTTTCCATTTTACCAGTTTGAATTAGGGTAATAGTTTCAAACGTTTCATCCAATGTTCCAAATCCACCAGGAAAAATGATAAATGCAAACGAATATTTGCGCAACAATTCTTTGCGCACAAAAAAATAATCGATGGTTATGAATTTATCCAAATAAGGATTTTCTTTTTGTTCGTGCGGCAAAACGATGTTGCAACCAACGGAAATTCCACCTACATCTTTAGCTCCTCTGTTGGCCGCTTCCATGATGCCTGGACCACCACCTGTCATAATTGCAAAGCCTTCTTTGGCTAACATTGCAGAAAGTTCACGTGCATTTTTATAGTGACTTTCATTTTCATTGAATCGTGCCGACCCAAATACGGTGATGGTTGGGCCTAAAAAGTGCATTTTTCTAAAACCTTTGATGAATTGCGCAACAACGCCAAGAGTATATACAAACTCGCGCCAACGTGTGCGTGGACCTTTTAAAAAACTAAATTCTTCGTGTAGAGGAGTGTCTTTCATTCTGAATTTTTAGCGTCTAAAGATAATAAAAATGTAAGAAAATGATTGATATCGTCATATCGCAATATTACGATATGACGATAAATAAAAAAGTCCCGAATCATCGAGGCTGTATGGTTTTCTATAATTTTTTCAATTCAATAGGTTTGTCGTTATTGAGCTTGAACTTCAACTTTTTAGAACGACCTTTTTTGAATATTTTATTGCTATAAACCAATCCTTTACGCATATTGCGTTGCACATCTGCAGGAAGTTTAATTATCTCTTTGCAATCATCGCAACAGCAACCTTCCATTTTTTCGTTGCATGAACTACACTGAATGAATAACAAATGGCAAGCTTCGTTGGCACAGTTGACGTGTGTGTCTGCTGGTTCACCACATTGATGACAATGTGCAACGACATCATCCGAAATGCGTTCTGCTCTTCGTTCGTCAAATACAAAGTTTTTTCCAATAAATTTATTGGGTAAACCTGCTTCTTTGCAATCGTTGGTGTATTTAATGATACCTCCGTTTAACATGTACACATTTTCAAATCCTTTGTGCTTAAACCAAGCCGAAGCTTTTTCACAACGAATACCACCCGTGCAATACATCACCAAGTTTTTATCTTCTTGACCTTTTAAGTATTTTTCTTCAATATAAGGTAATGATTCTCTGAATGTATCAACATCCGGAGTAATGGCATTTTGGAAAAAACCAACTTCCGACTCATAGTGATTTCTAAAATCAATTAAAATGGTGTTGGGATCGTTGGTGATTGCATTGAACTCTTCTGCCGATAGATGCTTTCCTTTATTGGTAACATCAAACGTATCATCGTTTAAACCGTCTGCCAAAATTTTGTCTCTAACTTTGATGGTCAATTTTAGAAAAGGAAATTCTGTATCTCCATTTTCTACAGCTACGTTTAAACGCACGCCATCTAAAAAAGAAATTTCATAAAGTTCTTTTCTGAATTGTTCAAAATTTTGTTGGGGAACAGCAATTTGGGCGTTTATTCCTTCTGTTGCTACATATACTCGACCGAGTACGTCAATTTTTTGCCAGATACTATATAAGTAATCTCTAAAAACCTGAGGATTGTCTATTTTGGCATATTGATAGAAAGAAATTGTTACCCATTCGTAACCTTTCTCACGCCATTTTTTTTCCAATTCCTCTTTACTTAAAATATTCCACAGTTGCATGCTATGTTCTAAATTTAAAATAAAAAGTGAGACAAAGATAAATAACAAAAATCAATAAATAATATGATTTGAGTCATAAAATTTGTTAAAAAACACTTTTTATTGATAATGAATAAATTACAATTACAATTTTTTTTCAAAATTAACAAAATGCGATGGGATAAACCTACTTTTTACTCCATCTTAACATTTTGTTTATTGAAACATATCTTTCACACGTTGAAAAAATCCTTTCTCGTTTTCGTCTGGATTGGGAATGAAATTTTCACTTTTTCTTAGTTTTTCTAAAAGTTCTTTTTCTTCCTTGCTCACTTTTTTAGGTGTCCAAACATTGATATGGATGAAAAAATCACCTGAACCATAACCCTGAAGAACTGGCAATCCTTTTCCTTTTAGGCGCAAGGTTTTACCACTTTGTGTACCCGGATCTACTTTAATTTTCACTTTTCCAGAAATGGTAGGAATTTCAATTGATTCTCCCAAAACAGCATCCACAAAGTTTACATAAGCATCATAATGCAAGTGTTCGCCATCTCTACGAATTTCTGCATGTGGAATTTCTTCAATCACTACAATTAAGTCTCCTGGAATTCCATTGAATGGACCAGCATTTCCTTTTCCTGTAACGCTTAATTGCATTCCATCTTCAACACCAGCAGGGATATCCAATTCTATAATATCTTCTTTGCGTTTCAATCCTTCGGCATTGGCATCGGCTGGTTTTTTATCTATGATTTTTCCAGTTCCTTGACAAGTTGTACAAGCCGATTGGGTTTGCATAGCACCTAAAAATGTTTGTGCCACACGTGTGATTCTTCCAGAACCATTACAAGTTGAACATGTTTTATAGGTTACCCCTTCCGCATTAACTAATTTGCTGACTTTGATTTTTTTATGCGCACCATTGGCAATTTCTTCCAAAGTAAGTTTGATTTTTACACGAAGATTGGTTCCTTTTGTTCTAACAGAACCACCACCTCGTGCACCACCAAAACTACCGCCACCAAAATGACCACCAAAAATATCACCGAAGTGAGAGAAAATGTCGTCCATATTCATGCCACCTCCGCCGAAACCTCCAGCTCCGCCCATACCAGCGTGACCAAAACGATCGTATTGAGCACGTTTTTGTTGGTCGCTCAACACTTCATAGGCTTCGGCAGCTTCTTTAAATTTTTCTTCGGCATTTTTATCATCCGGATTTTTGTCGGGATGGTATTTAATGGCTAATTTGCGGTATGCTTTTTTAATTTCTGCATCGTCCGCATTTTTAGAAACACCTAATACTTCGTAATAATCTCTTTTTTCACTCATACTGTTTGTCTTATTGACCAACTACAACTTTAGCAAAACGAATTACTTTATCGTTCAAGTAATATCCTTTTTCTACATTGTCAATCACTTTTCCTTTCATGTTTTCATCTGCAGGAATGTTGGCAATTGCCTCGTGAATATCACTGTTAAAATCTTCGCCTTTGGCATGCATTTCTTTCAATCCTTTTGCTTCTAATGTAGATTTGAATTTATTATAAATCAATTTAAACCCTTCTTTAATCGCATCTATGTCGTCCGATTTTTCATTGTTTTCAATCGCACGTTCAAAATCATCTAACGACGCAATTAAATCCACCAATAATTTTTCATTGGCATTGGAAATAATGTCCAATTTCTCTTTATTGGTTCTTCTGCGGTAATTATCAAATTCCGCATAAAGACGTAAAAAACGATCGTTTAACTCGTTGTATTTATCCTCAGCAGTCAATTCTTGTGCTGCTTCAGTTGTTACTTCTTCTTGCTCAACAGATTGCTCTTGCGTAGAATCGTTGATTTCCTCTTGCTTCAATTCGTCTTTGTTTTCTTCTTTATGTGCCATAATTAACCCAAAATTAACTGGTTGAGAGTGGTCAAATAACTTGCCATTCTCATTTTTCGGACACTATGACAGTATTTGTGTCATTTATTGGATGTTTGTCTTGTCATATTGACAATTAAAATTTCCAGTAACAAGTCTAGATATTTTATAAAAAAATAAAAATACACTAAAAAAAAGGGGGTGTATGTTGAAAAACTATATAAAAATATGATTTATGGTGAAAAAAATAGGGGGTCATAATAAAAAAATGATTATTTTATGAGTTTATATTTTATTTTGATTTATTTTTGCCAAAAAAAATATAGTTTATGGCATCTAAAAGAAAACAGGCTAATTTAGAGGTTGCTCATAGAGCTCCTAAACCAATTACTTATGAGGGAAAAATTGCAGATATTTTTGGTGAAAATGTGTTTCATCAAGAAGTAATGCGCGAGTATTTACCAAGCGATGCTTACAAACAATTGATTGAGTCAATTGAAACAGGAGCACGTTTGGATAGAAGAATGGCTGATCAAGTTGCTTCGGCGATGAAAGATTGGGCGTTAACTAAAGGAGCAACACATTACACGCACTGGTTTCAACCGTTGACAGGTTCAACAGCTGAAAAACACGATGCCTTTTTTAAACCAGTTGGACACGGTAGAGCAATTGAGCGTTTTGATGGAGATATGTTGGTACAGCAAGAACCTGACGCATCGTCGTTTCCAAATGGTGGGATTAGAAATACATTTGAAGCGAGAGGTTACACAGCATGGGACCCATCTTCTCCTGCGTTTGTAATCGGTAAAACGTTGTGTATTCCATGTGTATTTATTTCCTACACAGGTGAATCGCTTGACTTTAAAATGCCATTATTGAAAGCATTGCACGCAGTTGAAAAAGCAGCAGTAGATGTTTGTCAGTATTTTGATAAAAATGTTACAAAAGTTGTAGCAACTTTAGGTTGGGAGCAAGAATACTTTTTGATTGATCAGGCTTATTACAATGCACGTCCGGATATTATGATGACAGGTAGAGCTTTGTTTGGACAAATTTCTGCTAAAGGACAACAATTAGATGATCATTATTTTGGAACGATTCCATCACGTGTTACAGCTTTTATGCGTGAGTTTGAAACTGAATCTGTACGTTTAGGAATTCCTGTTACAACCCGTCACAACGAGGTGGCTCCAAACCAATTTGAATGTGCACCAATTTTTGAAGAGTGTAACTTAGCAAATGACCACAACCAATTGTTGATGGATATTATGAATAAAGTTGCTATCAAACACGATTTTAGAGTGTTGTTCCACGAAAAACCGTTTGCTGGGGTAAATGGTTCTGGAAAACACAATAACTGGTCGTTAAGCACCAACACAGGTGTTAACTTATTGGCACCAGGAAAAAATCCAAAATCCAACTTACAATTTATTACCTTTTTTGTGAACACCATTAAAGCGGTTCATGATAATGCAGATTTGTTAAGAGCATCCATTGCATCGTCAACAAATGATTACCGTTTGGGAGCCAACGAAGCACCGCCTGCAATCATCTCCATGTTTATCGGGACATACATGAACGATTTGTTGGATGAATTGGAGAAAAACATCAAGGCTGGTAAAATGACGCCTGAAGCAAAAACAGAGTTGAAATTAAATATTGGTAAAATTCCACAAATTTTGTTGGACAATACTGATAGAAATAGAACTTCGCCAGTTGCCTTTACTGGAAATAAATTTGAGATTAGAGGCGTTGGTTCTTCTGCAAACTGTGGGCATCCTATGTTTGTGATGAATACCATTATGGCAAAACAATTGAAAGAATTTAAAATTGCAGTTGATAAACGTATTGAAAAAGGTGATGGTAAAGACGAAGCGATTTTAAAAGAACTTCAAAAATTAATCAAAGAGTCTAAAAAAATCCGTTTTGAAGGAAATGGTTATGGTGAAGAATGGGTGAAAGAAGCTGCAAAACGCGGATTATCTAACCATAAAGATACACCAAAAGCACTTGAAGTTTGGGGTGAAAAGTGGGTGTCTGACTTGTTTGAAGAAATGGAAGTGTTGTCAAAAAGAGAGTTGTTGGCACGTCAAGAAAACGAGTATGAAAGTTATGTGATGAAAGTGCAAATTGAATCACGTATTTTGAACGAGTTGTCGCAAAATCAAATCTTACCAGCAGCAGTTGAATACCAAAACAAATTGTTGTTAAACGTGCGTGAATTAAAAGAATTGCTTGGCGAAAAAGCTGGTAAAGAAGCCGCTGCTTCTCAAATTAAAATCATCGAAAAAATTGCAACACATTTGAACAGTTTGATATCGTTAAATTTTGAAATGTTGGAGGCACGCAAGGTGGCAAATAAAATTGAAGATTACCACAAACGTGCATTTGCATATTGCGATACAGTAAAAGTTCACTTTGACAAAATTCGTTATCACGCTGATAAATTAGAGTTGTTGATTGAAGATGAATTGTGGCCGTTACCAAAAATCAGCGAAATGTTGTTTACTAAGTAATTGCTTCATTTAACAGAAAAGCAAGCGGATGAATTGATTGATTCATCCGCTTTTTTTATGTCTTATTTTGGAAAAGATAGCGTTTTTGTGTTCTTATCCCAACAACATTGATTTAAGAATTTTGTATTGTTTAGCAATAAAAAATCCGACCCTGAATAGAGTCGGATTTACTATTTTGAATTATTGTTTCCTATAAGAATACAGTTGCTGTAGAAGTTGTTTCTTGATCTACTTTTATAACCCCTTTACCAGTTGTTCCGTTAGCTGTTGCTTCGATGTTTGCAACCACAACACCAGCTTGTCCCAATTGATAAATGTCGTTGAAGTTAAAGCTAGCAACTCCGTCAGAATTGGTTGTAGTTTCAAACTCCCATAATAAAGTACCTTGCTGTGTTGGAACAGGGAAAAGACGAACGCTTGCACCAGAAACAACTGCACCAGCAGAATTTTTAACGGTGATTTCAGCAATCGTATCTTTTTTCTTTCTACACCCCAAGTTAGTAAATGCAACAAAAGTGAGCATTAAACTAAACAAACCAGCTTTTTTAAGTGCATTTTTCATGTTCTTCAATTTTAAAGTTATTTTACATATATAGTTTCAACAGCAGTTGTGTGAATACGCGTGCGAATTTCATCTTCACCTGTCAATTCTGCTTTTTTGCAAATTACATCAAATGTAGCAACTGTAACTTCTTTGCCAACTTGATTGTAATAATCTTGCAAGTTAAATTCAGCAAAACCAGAACTGTTAGTCATTAATGTATCTACGTATTCAATGTCTGAATCGTTTTTTGAGATGTCAGCAATGATAACAACACGTGCATCTTGCAAAAGTTCATTGCTATTACTGCGTACAAAAATTTTGGCTACAGAAGGTGTTTTGTCCTTGCAAGAATAAAGTAAAGTAACTGATAATAAAATAGTTACTATTGGTAAGATGCTTTTTAATGTTTTCATTGTATTAATAACAAGAGCCTAAAGTTAAACTAATTTTTACAATCTACGCATTATTTGAAGAGATATTTCTTAATTTCGTAATCAAAAATACGTCACTAAATAAATACAATTTTAACATAAAGTTACATATTTTTTTCTAAAATTGAATATTTATTGTGTTTGAATGAATAAACGCGACATTGAGTTGAACATGAAAGATAAATTGACACATATTTGGAATGAAATTACTGCCTCAAAAATTTCTAACCAACAAGAATTAGAAGCATTTCGAATAAAATACTTGGGATCAAAAGGAATTGTAAAAGAACTTTTTGGTGAACTGAAAAATGTAGTAAACGAAGAAAAAAGAGAGGTTGGTCAGTTGCTCAATAATTTGAGAAATCAAACAGAAGCTTTTTATGCCGAATTGAAAGAAAAATTGACTTCCAACCAAAACGATGCTTCAACAGTTGATTTTTCAAGACCTGGAAATGCAGAGCCTGTAGGTTCACGTCACCCACTTTCTATGGTAAGAAGTGAAATTATTGAAATTTTTGCTCGCATTGGCTACACTGTTTCTGAAGGACCAGAAATAGAGGACGATTGGCACAATTTCTCGGCACTCAACTTTCCGCCAGAACATCCAGCTCGCGATATGCAAGATACGTTTTTTGTGGAAAAAAATGAACGCGAAATGGCTTTGCGTACACACACAAGTTCTGTGCAAGTGCGCGTAATGGAAAATTCAAAACCGCCTATTCGTACCATTTCTCCAGGACGTGTTTATAGAAACGAAGCAATTTCTGCTCGTGCCCATTGCTTTTTCCATCAAGTCGAAGGTTTGTATATCGACAAAGATGTATCGTTTGCCGATTTGAAACAAACGCTCTTGTATTTTGCAAAAGAATTGTTTGGTGAAAAAGCCACTATTCGCATGCGTCCATCTTATTTCCCATTTACCGAACCAAGTGCTGAGGTGGATGTGTCGTGTACAATTTGTAATTCTAAAGGATGCAATGTTTGTAAACACACCGGTTGGCTCGAAATTTTAGGATGTGGAATGGTGGATCCAAACGTGTTAGAAGCATCTGGAATTGATTCAAAAACCTACACAGGTTTTGCCTTCGGGATGGGGATTGAACGCATTGCACAGTTGAAATACAAAGTAAACGATTTGCGCTTGTATTCTGAAAATGACGTACGTTTCTTAGAACAATTTACTTCAGAAATTTAATAAACTATGGGATTTTTTTCGAGCAATAAATCAGAAGCAAATGCAGTGCCTTGGATTGATTTAACATCCGAAGAACAGTTGGATGCTGCACTGGCAAATAACGATCAAGTGACTTTTATTTTCAAACACAGTACACGTTGTTCTATTTCAGCTATGGCAAAAACGCGTTTTGAACGTGAATGGTCAACCCCTGATTTTTCGTTTCAATTGTTGTATTTGGATTTATTAAATCACCGTGATTTGTCTAGTAAAATTGCGCAACAAACAGGTATTCAGCACGAATCGCCTCAATTAATTGTTGTAAAAAACGGAAAAGTGGTATATGCTAACAGTCATAGCGCCATTTCAGCTCAAGAAAGTATTCAAAAAGCAAGTCATTAAAATGAAACAGATAAACCAAATTTTTAAGCATAAAATCGCACTATTTTCCATTCTTTTACTTGTACTATTGAATGCTTGTAAAGAAGAAAATAAGGAATATGCCAAATTTACATTTAAAGAAAATTTAGCGGTAAAATATAACAGTTCTGCAACAATTGAAATTCTACCGTTGGTCGATGATTTAAAGGAAATTACCTTGCAAATTGGCAATGAAACGGTTAACACATGGAAACAAATAGGTAAAGAATCGTTAAAATTTTCATTTGATTCTAAAAAATGGGGAATTGGAGCAAAAGACCTAGTTTTGACAGCTGTTGCCAACGATGGATCTACATTTGAAGACAAACGAATTGTGCGTGTAGTTTCAGATATTGTACCTCAATTAATTGGTTTTGACGTTGTAGCAAGCTTTCCGCATAATATTTCAAATTTCACACAAGGTTTAGAATTTAGCGGCAGTGAATTGTTTGAAAGTACTGGACAAGCAGGTGAGAGTAAAATTGCAAAAGTGGACATAGCAACGGGCAATGATATACTCAAAGTTGCTTTGGATGCAACTCATTTTGGTGAAGGAATAACGATTTTAAGAGATACTGTTTATCAGTTAACATGGACAACAGGAAAATGTTTTTTATACGATAAAAACACCTTGCAAATTTTGCCTAAAGATTTTAGCTACAAAGGCGAGGGTTGGGGGATTTGCAATGATGGTGAGTATTTGATTACATCAGATGGTTCAGAGCGATTAGCATTCAGAAACCCAAAAGATTTTTCTATTGTGAAAACCATTGAAGTTTATACACACGAGCAACCAGTTATTCGCCTCAATGAATTAGAATATGCAAACGGGTTTATTTTTGCAAACATTTGGATGACAAGCAACGTGGCAATTATTGAACCTCAAACAGGAAGAGTTTTGGGAGTGCTTAACTGTGCTTCACTCGTTTCGCAAGGAAGAGGAAACGCTGGAGACGTATTGAATGGAATTGCTTACAATAAAACAGATGATACCTATTATTTGACAGGGAAATATTGGTCAAAATTGTTTAAAATTAAATTGCAACAAAAAATCCAAGAATTAAATACAAACCAGTAACTTTTTTCTTATATTTGAAAAGATTAATTTAAAATTTAGCTTATGAAAAAATTATTACTAGCGTTTACAACCTTGTTGGCATTGCAATTAAATGCACAAACAAAAGCGTTGAATTGTACAGGAAATCGTTACAAAGAAATGATTTTTACCACTGTAACAAAAACAGCAGATGTTCAATATGGTACAAACTATAAACAAGATGGTACAACACTTGAAAATTTAAAATTAGATATCTACATTCCGGATGGAGATACAGACACCGACAGACCTTTGGTATTGTTAGCACACGGAGGATCGTTTATAGGGGGTAATAAATCTGACCTTCAAGCACAATGTGAAGTTTTGGCTAAAATGGGATATGTTGCTGTTTCAATGAGCTACCGTTTGTTGACTTTGAATGCACAAGTTTTCTTAAATAAAGAAATGGAATTTAAAAAAGAAGTAATTCGTGCCATTCATGACATGCGTGCTGCTGTTCGTTTCTTTAGAAAATCAGTTGCAAATGGAAATCCTTATGGTATCAATGAAGATTTAATTGTGGTTGGAGGTTATTCTGCGGGAGCAATTTTAGCAGACCATGTTGCTTATTTGGATAACATCAGCAAGGTGCCAGCAGATTTAGTTTCTTATATGAACGCACAAGGTGGTTTGGAAGGAAACTCTGGAAATGCAGGGTATAGTAGTGAGCCTCAATTGGTGTTGAGCTGGTGTGGTGCAATTATGGATACTTCTTGGATTGAGCCAGGTGACCAACCTTATGCAGGAATGCACAATGTAGGTGATGGTGTTGTGCCTAACTTAGCAGCTTATCCAAACCCAGGTTTTGAAATTCAAGTGATGTTGTATGGTGATTCATTAATGTACAAAAGAACATTGTCTCAAGGAGTGCCTAGTGTTTACAAAAGCTATCCTGGAAACAGCCACTGTAATTTCCCAGTAGGAGCAGATGATTTATTCATTGACTTTGTGTATGACCAAATTTGTGTTCAACAATTGTCGTTGCAAAAAAATCCATCAACAGTATTGTTCTCTATTTATCCAAACCCAGTTGAAACAGCATTTTACATTGATGTACCCTCAAATGTTTGGGATTGGAAAGTGTCTATCGTTGATATGTTAGGACAAACAATTCACAATGAATCAATGACTAGCAGTCAGAATAGAATAGAGGTAAATGCTTCTAATTTTAGACCAGGGATTTATTTTGTTAACCTAGTTTCATCGGATGGTAAAAAAGCATCTAAGAAAGTAGTGATTAAATAAGCTAATATTTCTTTACATAAATGGCTGTTTCTAAAAGAGACGGCCATTTTTTTTGAATTAAAACGTTACCTTTGTGCAAAAATATTAATTATGATTCAACGTATTCAAACACTTTATTTAATTGGAGCAATTACGATGCTTGTTTTGGCAAGTTTTACGGGAGAATTGTTTAACTACGTAACGGACGAAGCTGTATTTTCTTTTACAGGTTTTGGAATTGAAAAATCATTAGCAAAAGACACCGTGGTTGAAACAACTTCGTTGCCCATTTTAGTAGCTTTTTTAGCCGTTGCTGCTCTTGCTGTAGTTGTAATGTTGAGTTATAAGAAAATAAACAAACAGTTTGCACTTGCTAAGTTGTTGTGGGGAATGTATTTATTGGTGTTGATTGGTGTAGTTGTGTGGAATTATGCATTAGCGCCTAGCCAAATTACAGGAAAAGTGCTGAGCAATAATTATGGTGCAGCATTTTATTTTTTAGTTATCGGCTTGCATTTTACACATTTGGCGTTTATGGGCATTGGTAAGGATAAAAAGACATTGGATTCATTAAATCGCTTGCGTTAATCATAGAAAATGAATTACCTTTCAGTAGAAAATTGCACCAAATCCTATGGTGATCGTATTATTTTTGACGCTATTTCGTTTGGAATCAATCAGGGACAAAAAGTAGCCATTGTTGCCAAAAACGGTGCTGGTAAAACTACACTATTGCGCAGCATCGTAGGGAAAGAAATTCCAGACGAAGGAAACATTGTTTTCCGTAAAGATATTCGCATTGCTTTTATGGAACAAAGTGAAGAGTTGAATCCAGAACATACGATTTTAGAAGAAGTTTTTTCGCACGATTTACCAGAATTAAATGCTGTAAAAGAATACAACCAAGCAATGGCTTCTAAAGATGAGGAGGCTATTCAAGTTACTTTTGAAAAACTATCCGAACTCAATGCTTGGGATATTGAAGTGCGTGTTGAGCAAATCTTATCCGTACTGAAACTTGATGATACAAAATTAAAAATTGAAAACTTATCGGGTGGACAAAAAAAACGAGTAGCGCTTGCAAAAGTGTTAATCGCAGAGCCCGATTTTTTAATCCTCGATGAGCCTACCAATCACCTTGATTTGGATATGATTGAATGGTTGGAAGACTATTTATCAAAATCAAAATCTACAATTTTAATGGTTACGCACGACCGCTATTTTTTGGAAGTAGTGTGCGATACTATTTTAGAATTGGACAACAAAACATTGTACCGCTATCAAGGTAATTTTTCATATTTTTTAGAAAAAAAAGCAGAGCGAGAAGAGCAATTAGAAGCTACTATTGATAAGGCACGCAACCAGTTTCGTAAAGAGTTGGAATGGATGCGTAGACAGCCAAAAGCTCGTGGAACCAAACAAAAAGCACGCATAGAAGCTTTTCACGACACCAAAAAAGTGGCACACCAACGCATCGACAAAGATGAGATGGATATTCCAGTTAAAATGGAACGTTTGGGTTCTAAAATATTGGAATTACACCATATTGGAAAATCTTTTGGCGAAAAGAAAATACTCAATGATTTTTCCTACAATTTTAAACGTCAAGAAAGAGTTGGGATTGTTGGAAACAACGGAACCGGGAAATCCACTTTTCTAAATATGATTTTAGAAAAAGAACCAGTTGATAAAGGAAAAATTGTGGTGGGAGAAACTGTTGTATTTGGATATTATAACCAAGAACAATTACAGGTGGAAGACGACAAAAAAGTGATAGACGTCATTCGCGATGTTGCCGAATACATTCCACTGGAAAAAGGCCGACAACTTTCTGCTGCACAGTTTTTAGAAAAGTTCTTGTTTCCACGCGATATGCACTACAATTTTGTGCACAAATTAAGTGGGGGAGAAAAACGCCGTTTGAAGTTGATGACGGTATTGATGAAAAACCCTAATTTCCTTATTCTCGATGAACCTACCAACGATTTAGATATTTTTGTGATGGGCGTGTTAGAAGAATATTTGCGCTCATTTGAGGGGTGTTTAATTGTGGTTTCACACGACCGATATTTTATGGATAAAATGGTTGATCATCTCTTTGTTTTTGAAGGAAACGGAGAAATTAAAGACATTATTGGCAACTATTCAGAATACCGCGTTCAACAAAAAGCAACTATTTCGCAGCAACGTGCCGAGGAAAAGAAAGAAGAAATTCAACAACAGCAACCCGAAATAACAACTTCATCAGAGCCAAAAGAAAAAAGGAAATTGTCTTATAAAGAACAAAAAGAATACGAAACACTAGAAACTGAAATAGAGCAATTAGAGCAACGCAAAGAAGAACTAGCTGCAATATTATCATCAGCCGAAAGTTCCAATACTCAACTCATGGAAGCAGGTGAGGAGTTAACCAAAGTTGTTGCTTCTATTGACGAGAAATCCAATCGTTGGCTGGAGTTAGCGGAGTTTGTGTGAGCGTGATTGTTGAAATTGTTCAATAAAGCTGCTTAACTTACGTTGAGATACAGGTATTTCTTGTCCGTTTACTAATATAATTGACCCATTTCTAGATTTGGATAATGCGGCTATTTTTTGGATGTTCACCAAATAAGAATTATGCGGACGAGCAAATAAAGATACGGGTAACGTTTGTTCGTAAAAGCCAATATTCTTGATGCTAACATGAACTTCATTATCGGTAGTGATGAGGGAATAGGTGCCATCTGATTTAATGAATAAAATATCATCATAATCAATAGGAATAGTTTTGTTTGTGTTCGTTATAAAAAGTTTTTCTTTTTGCTTGTTATCAAAATACTTCGATAAAACGATTTCCATTCCATTTTTAAAGTCCTCATTCGACAATGGTTTTAAAAAGTAATAAGAGGCACCAGCGTTGAGTGCTTCTATAGCATATTTGTCGTAGGCGGTAATAAATATGGCAACACTGTTTTTTAATAAATCGGACTTTAGCAAGTCAAGGCCTAATCCACCTTTTATATGCACATCTACAAATGCAAGGTCAACTTCATGTTTTTGTAAATAGGCAGTTGCATCGTTGAAATGATCAATTATGGCAACTATTTCTATGTCTGGAAAAAACTTTGTGAGTTTATTTTTCAATAATACTTGACCAGCTTCTTCGTCTTCAATTATTAAACATTTAATCATGCAATAGGATTTCAATTATAACTAGTGTTCCAGTTTGGTTATTTGTATTTATGTCTATGTAGTTGAGATGAATTTTTTTGTTAAATTTTTTCTCTAAGATACTAATTTTTTCATCTACTAATTTCGTGCCAATTGAAATATGGTTGGTTCTGTTTTTATTAATTTCACTTGCTTTTTCTCTACCAATTCCGTTATCTTCAATTTTAATGATAATTTTATTATCAAAAGAATAGACCACAACATGAATCATTCCTCTTTTATTCGAGTGGGCAATACCGTGAACAAGAGCGTTTTCTACAAATGGTTGAATGATTAATGAAGGAATCAATACATTAACAATTTTTTGAGCGTATGTTATTTCATAATCAAAATTATAGCGTTTTTGCTGAATGGATAAATACAAATCTATAATTCTTAATTCTTCTTCTAGTGGCACAAAAGAATCATCACTTGCATTTAAAAATTGACGCAATAATTTAGAAAAATCTTCAATTAATTTTTGTGCTTCATCTTGCTTATCAATATCCATTAAATACATTACACTGTTCAGCGTGTTAAAAATAAAATGTGGGTTAAGTTTTGAATGAATAGCATTGAGCTTTAACTCCGAAATTTGATTTTTAATTAACTCTTTCTTTTTTAAATTGCGAAAAAACATAGAAAAAAGGAAGATAATGAATGCAATAAAAAGGGTTAATAAGAGAAGCTTGAACCAAAGTGTTTCATAGAAATAAGGTAAAATTTCAAATGAATAACTCATTTGTGTAGGGTGCAAATGGTTGTATCCATCTATTACACGGATTTTGATGGTGTAATAGCCAGGTTCAAGCATCTTTAATGATATTAGGTTGCCTTTTTGAGGCAAACTCCAAGGGCTATTTTCATCATCATGAATTAATTGGTATTGGTAGTGAACATTGTTTTCTTGTAAAAAGTTTTTTGTAGAAAAATTGAAAGCTATTGTATGTGTAGTGCGGCTAAATACAGTGCTAGTTGTAACTAAAGTATCAATTAAAACAACACTCTTGAGAAAAGGCTTTTCATTTCTTTTTGTTGGATTAGGAAGTGTGTTGAACTCAATCAGTCCGAAAATGGAAGGAAAATAAATGAAATTGTTATTAATTAAATAATTGTTTTGAAAACCACCATTAAATTCATTGTTAATTAATCCACTATTTTCACCATAATAAAATGGAATTAAATAATTAATACGTTTAGCACAAAAGTCTTGCAAACTACTTTCATAAACTGCCCATAAACCATTGTTGGATGACATGTATATCAAACCATTTTGGTGTTTAGCAAATGTGAAAACATCTTTGTTGAGTTGGCAATTTTGCATTTTGTTAACCGAAGTTAATTTCCCATTTTTATAATAATACAAGCCACCCTCATACGTACCTATCCAAAGTGTTTTATTTTTGTCTTCATAAAAACAACGTACTTCTTTACATTTTAAACCATCTTCAGCATTTATTTTCTTTATTAGTTTCCCATTTATATCAAAAAAACAAACTATTTGCTCTCCACCAATTACAAGGTTCCCGTTTTTTAGCTGATAAATAGAAATAGCTTTTTCAGTCATTGCAGTTTTCTTGAGTTGTTTGTTATTATTTTTTATAAACAACCCATTCATTGTTCCTATCCATATTTTTTGATTTTTATCTTTAAAAGTAAAATAACAAACATTATTTTTTGAATACTGAAACTGTATTGAGTCAACAACTTTATCCTGTTGTAAAATAAATATGCCTTCGCCCCATGTTCCTGCATATAATTTGTTGTCAATAAAATTTAATGAATGGACATGCTTATTCATATTTGTGTATAAACTTGCTTTACCATTCTTGATTTGCATTATTTTACCTTTGTTGATGGCAGAGTAGATAGTACCGCTTTTATCTTTTACAATAGAAGTGTTGGATTGTGAACCATTTTCAACTCCATCCAACAAATAGGTTTTTACTCTTTTTTTGTTTAAGATAATAAAACCACTACTTTCGGTTCCAACAAAAACACAACCCTCTTCTTTACTGTAATGAATTCCATAGTAGGAATTAGAGCTGATACCTGTAATATTGGGCAGTAATTGTATTCTATTATCAATTGCGTAAAACAATCCATTATTACTACTAATAAAAAACTCATTTTCATTAATAAACTCAATGGTTCTAAAATACTTGTTGTTGCTAAAAGGGATTTCTATTTTTTGAATAGAAGTTCCATTTATTTTATAAACACTTTCTCCAAGCGCATAGACAGAATTGTTAAAAGAGTTTATTTTGATATTTGTATAATAGCCACTAAATAGTTGGTGTACAGTTCCCGTATTTTTATTATAGCTGTAAACACTTTTATCGTCACTGATATAAATGTAATTAGTAGAATTGCATATTGCATTGACATTTTTAATGGGAGTAGTATATGTTTTTAATAATGTATGGTTGTAATCCCATATTTTTATTGTTCCAATTATATCTATAGTTGTATAATTATTTTCTTGGTAGTGGATTGCCAAGAAAAATTCATTTCCAATTTTTTGGTATGTTGGAGCTATGCTATAATTGGATTCTTTTTGGTTGAAGCCATAAAGTGTTTTTTTGATTGGATGATAATATAAATTGCTTTGAGCTAAAGCTCTTGACTTATCATTTGCAGGAGAAAATGAATTTCCGTCAAATAATAATACATCGTTCATAGTGGAAAGATAAATACCCTTTTCACTTTCAGCAAAACATAAAACTTGGTTTTGAGTTAATCCTTGTTTTGAGCTATACGTTTGTACAACAAAAGGAAAGTCTGTAGGAGTTTGACTCACCACTTTTGTTGAGTATAATAACACAAAAGTGATTACCCAATAAAAAGAGTAGAAATTTAGTAACGACTTCAAATTGAACTATTCTTTAAATTTTTAATACAACAAAATTAAAAATCATTTATGAATTTCAGCAAGTTAACCAATTTTTACTCACTTATAAACTAAAACTACTCACTTATTAATTTGCTCTTGGATAATTGAGTCATTCTTAAATACATTTACGCCGTAAATTTCTATTATTAAAATATAAAGTTATATGAGAAAGATGATGGTTGTGTTTTGTGCATTGTGTTTTGGTTTCAATTCACTTGCACAAGTTTCAGAACACACAAACTGCGATGGAGATGTTTCTCCATACCAAAAGCAGTATAACATTTCTTATGGCGACTCCATAATTACTGGAGTATCATCCAAAGAAAAGCTATCTTGCACATGGAGTGTAAGTCCAGAAAGCGGAGTAACTAAAACAAACGGCACAGGTGTAGAAACTGGTGCTATTGTTTTTACAAAGCCTGGAGATTATAAAATCAATTATTCAATTCCTGCTCATGATGGTCATGCAAGCAAAGTTGAGGTAATTGATGTAAAAGTAAGTGATGTATCTATGAAAGTAGATGTGTCTAAAATTACATTTTCCAAAAAACTAACATCAGGGAGTGTTGATGGAATTGTAATGAAAGTACCGGTTGACGTAAAAGTCTATGGAAAAAATGGGTTTGTATATACAACCAACAGTTTTTCCACAACGGGTGTTTCCAGAATTGCTTATTCTTTAAAAGAAGGGAAAGCTAATTTGAAAAATGGTGTGAATTATCTTGAATATGAATTGACAGGGAGTATTGCTCAACCTGGAACAATTCAATTCAGAATAAGTATGCCATCAGGTGAGTCTATATTCTTTAATAAAACAGTTGAATAATGGAAAATAATTATTTACGAAAACAACTAACGTATGCACTAAAAGCATTTGCTTTTGGCGTTTTTGCGTTATTATACAGTAGTGGGTTACAAGCACAAGGCTGTAATCCAAATAATCCGTATGATCAAATTCAATCGGGTTTCCACACTACATTGGCAACACGCCCAGATGGGAGTTTCCAAATTTGGGGTTCTGGTGCAGCCGCTAATGGGAATGGGGCGCAAGGTGGAGGAAGAGACCATTTAACACCTGTTACATTAGAGCCACATGCAACTGATCCAACAAAAAATTACAACTATACAGGTGTACCTTTGTTTGCAACTATAGCTACCCAAGCAACATCTAATATGCAAGGGTTTATTTTATCTTCTGATGGGTTGTATGCTTGGGGTTCAACTAATACTGCAGTAGGAACTGGATTGTATCCATCTACAGGTTTTCAGTCTATATCTTTGCCAAATGGTGTAACACCTTCAGATGTAAAAGACCTAATTGCTACATTTGGTGCATTGGCAATTCTTACCAATAGTGGTGAAGTTTGGATAAGTGCACGCCATGCTTCTTTTCATGGAAATGGAGGAACAGCTCCAGGTGCTCCGGATAATTATTGGGCACAAGTTAGAAGAAGTAGTACAGGAAATCCTGTGCTTACAAATGTTACAGATTTAAGAATTAGCCCTACCGGAATGTTTGCAATTACAACTTCTGGACAGTGGTACACATGGGGACCAAAATGTTACTTAGGAGATGGAACAGCTGCTCAAACACTAAATTATGCAACTCCTATGACAACTGCATTTGCTGGCAACCCATTAATGATTGCTTTAACAAGTGATTTTACAAATAATACATTTACTCATGCAAATAATAGAACTAGTTACTTTGCTATTAACCCAGCTGACCATAAAGTATATGCTTTGGGAGGTAATGGTAATGGACAATTAGGACAAGGTAATACCACAATAAGCACAGGCTGGGTGGTAGTTCAAAACTCTACAAATACAGGCGACTTAGATAATATCTTCTTTATTTCTGGTAACGATCAAGATGGTTGGACAACAGCTTCTGCAGGTGTTGCAGCTATCGCATTAAATGGTAATTTATGGGCATGGGGTTCTAATAATGGGATGATGATTGGTGGACCTGTTAGTGGATCCAATTACTCTTTACCAATTGTGCCAGGAGGTTTTGTTCAAAATGTAGATACTGCCAACTATGTTGAATTAGGTGGACACACTTTAGCATTAATGAAAAAATGTGCTGCTAAGTATTGTTATGTTGGACATAAAACCAATGGTTCAATGGGGGATAGCATAGCCGCAAGTTCCAACATTAATACTTTTGATTGTTTAAATACACCTGAAGGATTGATATGTGGTGTAAGTACGTACGACGCTGCAGATGCTCCTTTGGTATATGAAAATGGTAATCCAGCACAACACTATTATATTTGCGAGAAAAATTTATTTTTAGGAGCCATAGCTGCTGATGCTGATAACGGACAAAATAATAACGTTGCATGGGGTGCCGATAACAATGGTACAAATGGTGATGGAATAGATGAAGATGGTTTAACGGTGCCTTTATCATACAGCACAGCAACAAGTACATACACAACAACATTAACTTTTGTAAATGCCGATGTGCCAACTGCATACATCTATGCATGGGTAGATTGGAACAACAACGGAAAATTTGAAGCGAGTGAGGCATTTGCAACAACTGCCGGTACTGATGCTAATCCGCAAGCAGTTAATTTAACTTGGAATGGAATTACCACTACATGTGGGTATAAATATTTACG
>JAKQEZ010000705.1 GCA_029558435.1 Bacteroidota bacterium | reverse complement strand
CTAGACGTTTTTCTCAATTTTTGGTCACCAATGTAAAATCGATGGTGATGCCCACCGGAATTACTAAAGATTTTAATGTATCTCCTAATGGCATCACACAAGAATTTGAGTTTAGCGTCATAGATCCAATGGGTATTTTATTTTCTAATTTTTTGCAATACTTAATGGATAATAAATTACAAGTGTCGTTTGAGGGAATGGCGTGCTTATTCAGAGTGCTTTTTGTTGGACATCTTGCGGATGGAACAACTGAAACGGTCTCGTCGGTTGCAATCCCCTGTTTCTTCGATGTTATTAAATTAGAACTTTTGGATTCTCGTGGAATTTATGAATGCAAAATGTTGCCGCTCATCGGAGCAAACAATTCAACCTCGCATAGAAAGTGGACCAACATTGGGACGGCTTCTAAATTTTTCACTGGCAAAAATGACAATACCCTAGGGGCAATCATCACGTCTTTTGAAACTGCACTAAACAAACAATCTTCTCAAATTTACGATTCAATTAATAAAAACAATGAAGACGGAAAAGTTGGAAGAAAAGTTGAATACATGATAACAATCCCAGAGAAGTGGGAAAGCTTCCAAATGACCGGCCCAAATCAAGGCAGAATTGAAGAGACTGACTTTGTGAAACTTGTGAAAAACAAAGAACAAGAGCAAGTCGCTAGTGAGACAGAAAAAAAGAAAAAACAGTCGGAAAGCAGTGGGGCGAAAGAAACCAACATCGCAGTTGAACCCAACATGTCAATTTTACAAACATTAGACATTATTTTTAGTCAATGCGTGGAAATGGCTAAAATAGCTAATTTTTCATCTCCAGATAAAACAGATAAAATTAGTTTTTATAAGCACCTAGTTAATGTAACGAGTGACGCAGACACATTTATGATTCACGTTGACGTGGTTGAATATGTCGTCCCAAACGTTAATAAAACTAAAAAAGAAGGTGGTTCTTCCGATCTGTTCTACACCTCAACAAAAAACGGTATAACAACAACTATTCCGAAAAATTCAGTAGAATATGACTACACTTTTAGTGGGACAAACGTTGACGTTTTGGAAATGATTTTAAATTTTGAAAATTTAAAT
>JAKQEZ010000704.1 GCA_029558435.1 Bacteroidota bacterium | reverse complement strand
GGGTTAGAAAGATAAAAATCAAGTATATTAAATTTTGTTTCCCAAACGTAGGGCTTGTATATTTCTATACCAAACAACTTCTTAATTGATGTAAAGCAAGTTAGCGAAGCAATTATAAAATTTCCTTTTCCGCAAGTAGGCTCAATTACTATTTCAGGAGTGATATTACTTTCGGAAAGTTGTTTTACAACTTTATGAGCTAAATCTTTGTTCGTTTGAAAATCACCATATTCTGCCCTATCAGGTTCTTCAACTGAATTTATGGCAACAATAGAAACAGATTCTTTCAATGCTTGAAAATCATCATCATTTTCAAAAAAAATATTGATGCCGAAGGCATCAAACATTTTTTGATTGGCATTTTCAAAAGACGAAGTGTTTTTTAAAAAGTCTTTTAAAAACGTGCAAACTTGCAATGAAATATTTGCTTCAAATATTTTCATTACTTGGCTACTTTATCAATTACTTTACTAATTCCTTGTACTGCCTTGTCAAGCGTAACAACCCTTTGGTATTGAAGTCGCCATTGTAAAGCGTTTGAAATAGTCAAATAGCCTTGAACTGGCGGAGTTTTCAGAATTTGTTTTGCTAACTGATTTAGAGTTATTTCATCGGCTGGAATATTTTTATCGTTCAAGTATGCAACAATATCTTCAACATTAGCCTTATCCTTAACCATTTCACGTAAACGATAGGTTGTAGTATAATCGGCTGTCCGTTCTTTTGAAATAAATGAGCAACTAACAAAATCAAGTTTAGCTGTTTTTGTTTTGGGGTCATCTATTTTGTCGTAAACAAAAACAAGTAGGTTGTACCCAAGTCCAAAAATCTTTTGTTTAGCATCTTTAAACGGACAAGATGATTGTGGTTGCTTTATTGAAGTAACCTTAATATCTGTAAGTATGTCGTCAGAAGGTAAATCAATTCCATTTGCAGACGAACCAATTGTTGTTTTGTATTTTGAGTTTAATTGCTCTTGAAATTTATGCTCGATATGTGTCCCTACTGCTTTTCCGTCAGTTACCCCAAAAAGTGATTTATTTTGAATTTTCGATTCAGCGATGCAAAAGGCTTTGGCTTCAGCTTTTAGTTTGTCTATTGTCAGTTTTTCTTTCATTCTAATTCCTTGTATTTTAGTTTACAAATTTAATCATTTTTCCTGTCATTTGGTACGCTGTCGGTTTTCTTAGCATGAGGCATAACGTTGAGTGTATGATTTCGTAAGGGATTGCGGGATTCAAACTTATCAAGTTACCACCAAAAATTGATGCG
>JAKQEZ010000701.1 GCA_029558435.1 Bacteroidota bacterium | reverse complement strand
GATTTAATGGCTTCAGTTGATTTAATGAAAACAGCAGATACAAAAGCACAAGCATTGTTTGATGCATGTTTCCGTATCATTGATCCACCAAATGCTCCAAAATTGCAAATCCAAGAGTTGGAAAATGAATTGATTTTGACATTGTCAAACCCAACAACATCTAATAACTATTTAGAGAAATATGAAGAAATTGATGATATCAATATTCCAGTAACTGAAACAGATAGAAAATACCGTTTTGAAGGTTACCAAATTTTCCAATTGGTGGATGATGTTGCATCAGTAGCTGATATTCACGATTTATCTAAAGCACGTCTTGTTGCACAGTGCGATATTAAAAATGGTGTTAAGGATTTAACTAACTTTACATTGAACGAGCAATATGGTATTTTGGAAGGTAAACGTATGGTTACAGGTGCTGATGCAGGTATCCAACATACTTTCAGATTAACAAAAGATGCATTTGCTTTAGGTGATGATCGTTTGGTTAACCATAAAACATATTATTATGTTGCTGTAGCTTATGGTTATAACCAATTCAAACCGTATGACCAAAATGACCCAACAAAATTAGATGGTCAGAAAAAACCATATATCTCTTCTCGTTTGTCTTATGATGGTACTTCTATTCAATCTGTACCAGGTACACCTCATAATCCTAGACCAGAAGCAGGTGGTACATTCCAATTAGCTGAATATGGTACTACTCCACGTATTACTAGATTAGATGGTTATGGAAATGGTAATAGAGCGTTGGAATTAACTACAGAATCTAGAAACACAATTATTAACAGTGGTTCATT
Organism: Bacteroidota bacterium; assembly: GCA_029558435.1. Next base: position 32,388 of record JAKQEZ010000701.1, on the reverse strand, counting down.
AGCTAAGTTGAAATATGATTTCGGTGGTGGACCAGTTAACGTTAAAGTAATTGACCCGTTAAATGTAGTAAATGGATACTTTGAATTAGAGTTCAATGATTATACTCCTACAAGTAGCATTGGTTCATATAACTCTGCAGATACTGCAAGTTGGGTAATTAGAAGATATGCAAGTGAAGGTGGTGCTTTGATTGACACTATTTCAAGTGAACATACGATTAAAGTAGATAATGAACAAATTATTCCTCAATGGGGTGTGTCTGTTCAAATTTATCAAACAAAATACACCAATACTTCAACAAAATCTCAAGAAGCGTATGCAATGCCTATTTCTTCTTCAATAACTTTTGCCGATAGTTCTAAACGTTGGTTAATGTCTATTACTGATAATGATTTGTATCAACCAACAAACTGGATTCGTTCAGGTACTGCAGCAGCTGGAACGGCAGATCCAACAGCTCCAGCATGGTTAAACCCTGCAAATTACGGTGATGAGTTGGCTGCAGGTGGAGATCCAGATCAACACTATGAAAAAGTATTAAACGGTGGTATTGCGCCTCAAAGAGTTACTGGTTACAACGTTGAGTTTATGCCTATGGCTTATATGCCTAACGTAACGCCAAGTTACTCTAGAGAATTGTCATCAATTTCTTACTTACCAAGTGTTGATATTGTTATCACATCTGATAAGAGTAAGTGGACACGTGTACCTGTAATTGAAATGGGTAGAGATAACACAATGACTTTTGGTGGTGCAAGTGCTGGTCAAATGAGAAAAAGCCAAAGTGTTGATAAAAACGGAAACCCTGATGGAACAGGAACTGGTATGGGATGGTTCCCAGGTTATGCAATTGACTTGGAAACAGGTAACCGTTTATACATGGCGTTTGGTGAAAACTCATACATGACACAAGATAACGGTCGTGACATGATTTGGAACCCATCTTCAAGAATGGTGGATAACAATGGTAACTTCGTAATGGGAGGTGTTCATCCAGTTTGGATTTATGGTTCTGAATACCAAAAAATCAATGGTGTGCCAAACCACTTAAGAGACATGCCAGCTTATGACCCATCAGTAGCCGTTTCTAATAATTTCTTGGAAGAAAAATTAAGAGAAATTGAAGCTGGTACTAACGTAACTAACAACACTCGTTTTGTTTATGGTAACTTAGCTTGGATTGCTTATCCAATGTTAACACCAGGTCAAACATTGTTGAGTACTGATGTTACAATTAAATTACGTGTTAATAAAGAATATAAAAACTACGTAGCAACAAACGCTAATGCTGGTAAACCTAAATATTCTTGGAACATGGATGAGATTGCAACAAAAACTGGTAACAGACAAGCTTTATCTGAAGTGTTAGAAATGATTAATATCGTTCCTAATCCTTACTTGGCATATTCAGAGTACGAAAAAAGCCGTTTGGATACTCGTGTGAAAATTGTAAACTTACCTGAAGTATGTACAGTTACTATCTATTCATCAAATGGTAAATTGATTCGCCAATACAAGAAAGATAGTCCGGTTACATCTATTGATTGGGATTTGAATAACCATTCACGTATTCCAGTTGCTTCTGGTATGTACTTGATACACGTTAAAGTACCAGATGTAGGTGAACGCGTATTGAAAGCATTTATTGGTGTACGTCAAGTTGACTTACAAGGTATTTAATCAATATTAATCAGATTAATTGAAGAAAATGAGAAATTCAATTTTAAATACTAAAGCACTTTTACTTTGTGGAGCCATGTTAGTTGGCTCTACAGTAAAAGCTGGTAACGAAGACAGGGTTGGTCAGGCTGGTGCCGCTCACTTATTGATAAACCCTTGGGCTAGAAGTTCTGCTCTTGGCGATGTTGGTGTTTCTTTTACTAAAGGATTGGAAGCATCTTTTACAAACATTGCTGGATTGGCTAGCACAGAGAAAACTCAAATCAAATTTAACTATACCAACTGGATGGGATCTATGACTGGATTATCATTAAACAGTGCTGGTATAGCACAACGTTTGGGTAAAGTTTCTGTTATTGCAGTAAGTATTCAATCATTGAGCTATGGTGATATCATGATCACTACAGTTCAAAACCCTGAAGGGAATATTGGTACTTTCTCACCAAGAGCAAACGTGTTCAATATTGGTTATGCGCATACATTCTCTAACTCCATTTCTGGGGGAATTAATATCAAAGTTATTTCTGAGAATATTTCAAACTTGAAATCAACTGGTGTTGCAATCGATGCTGGTATCCGCTATGTTTCTGGTGAAAAAGAACAGTTGAAATTCGGTATCGCTTTGAAAAACGTTGGTCCTACAATGAAGTACAAAGGCGATGGTTTGAATAACCAAGTTCAATACTTAAATTCAAGCTTCATAGGTTCATTAGAGCAACGTACTGCAACATTTGAAATGCCTTCATTGTTATCAATCGGTGGATCGTATGATTTCATTTTCAACGAAATGAACCAATTGACTTTAGGTTTGGCATTTACTGCAAATTCATTCTCTTATGACCAATTCAGAATTGGTTTGGATTATGGATTCTCACATTCTAAAGTTGCTTTCAACGTACGTGCAGGTTATGTTTACGAAAAAGGTATTTTCAAAGCTGAAAACAGAGCAAATGCTTTGATCGGACCAACTTGCGGTATTTCTGTTGATGCTTTGGTTGGTGAGAAAAAACATGCGCTTGGAATTGAATATGCTGCACGTTTTGCAGGACCATTTGGTGTTATCCACACTGTTGGAGCAACAATCAGTTTGAAGTAAGTAAATAATTTTATATATTTGTATGACAAGGGAGTTCTATATGAACTCTCTTGTTTTATTTTTAAATCAGTAGTTATGGCACAAGTAAGTTATTACACAGAGGAAGGATTACAAAAATTAAAAGATGAATTACACGAAATGAAAACCGTGCAACGACCTGCTATTTCTAATCAAATTGCTGAAGCACGTGATAAAGGTGATTTATCCGAAAATGCAGAATACGATGCAGCTAAAGAAGCTCAAGGAATTTTAGAAATGAAAATTGCAAAATTAGAAGCAATAATTGGAAGCGCACGTATCATCGATGATGCAAACATTGATACATCTAAAGTATTCATTCTATCTAAAGTAAAAATTAAAAATGTTACTAATGGGATGACTATGGATTACATGCTAGTAGCTGAAAATGAAGCAAATCTTAAAGAAAAGAAAATTTCTGTTGAATCGCCAATAGGAAAAGGTTTGCTCGGTAAATCTGTAGGAGAAATAGCAGATATTCAAACACCAAATGGTATAGTTAAATTTGAAATTGTAGAAATTGGACGATAATGGCTTCTATTTTCACTAAAATAATTAATAAAGAAATTCCGGCTTATATTGTTGCTGAGAACGATAAATTTTTAGCTTTCTTGGATATCATGCCACTTAAAAAAGGACATGTTTTGGTTATCCCAAAAGCTGAAATTGACTATATTTTTGATATTGAAGATGAACTTCTATCAGAAATGATGGTGTTTGCAAAACAAGTTGCTGCAAAAATTAAAAAAGCTATACCTTGTAAAAAAGTAGGGGTTGCTGTAGTAGGTTTAGAAGTGCCACATGCACACATCCATTTAATTCCTATTAATTCAATTACTGATATGGATTTTTCTAATCCGAAGTTACAATTAACAGAAGAGGAATTTAAAGATGTATTAGGTTTAATTGTTAATAATAATTAAATTGCTACACACAAATCATAAATAATCTAATTTTAAAAGAAAAATAATATGACAGGTTTAATAGTTATTGGTATCATCGTTGTCTTAGTTATTTGGGCTATTGCTCTTAACAACAAATTAGTAGCGCTTAAAAACAACCGTGAAAATGCTTTTGCAGACATTGATGTGCAATTGAAACAACGCCATGATTTAATTCCTCAATTAATTGGTGCCGTAAAAGGGTATATGGAACACGAAAGTTCTGTGTTAACTAAAGTTACCGAAATGCGTGCAAAAGCAATGAATGCAACGGATATTAATTCTAAAATTGCAGCAGAACAAGAACTAGATTCAGCAATGAAAGCATTTAATGTACAAGTTGAATCGTATCCAGATTTAAAAGCCAGCGCTAATTTTTTACAATTGCAAGGTGAAGTTTCTGATATTGAGAATAAATTAGCTGCTGTTAGACGTTATTTTAACTCTGCAACTAAAGAATTGAATACGGCTATCGAATCAATTCCTTCTAATATTATTGCTAATTTCAAAAAAATGACGGTTCAACCAATGTATGATTTGGGTACAGAACAACGTCAAGTTTTAGACAAAGCACCAGAAATTAAATTCTAACAATAGATTATGGCAAGATATGTTGGGCTACAATCCCAAATAAATCGTAATAATCAAAAATCTATTTTATTGCTTGCAGCATTTCCTGCCATGATTTTGGTGGGTGTGTATTTGGTTTTGTTTTTCTTAACGCAAGAAGATACAACATCAACCAACGAGCTTTTTTTGGCTTATTTGCCCTATGTTTTAGGAGTTGTAGGTATTTGGTTTGTTATTGCTTATTTTGCACATACTTCACTCATTCAACATGCCACACATTCCAAACCATTAGAACGTAGTGAGAACCTGCGTGTTTATAATCTTACGGAAAACTTGTGTATGTCTGTTGGGATGAAAATGCCTAAATTATTCATCATTGAAACCAATGCGTTGAATGCTTTTGCATCTGGAATTAATGAAAAAACATACGCTGTTACACTCACAAGAGGTATTATAGATACTTTAACGGATGAAGAATTAGAAGGTGTGATTGCTCACGAATTAACGCATATCCGCAATAAAGACGTACGTTTATTGATTGTAACCATCGTTTTTGTAGGTATCTTCGGAGTGATTGTAGATGTTACATTTCGTTCTTTACTCTACGGAAATCACCGCAAAAGAGATAGCAAAGATGGTGGTGGAGCAGCGATATTAATAATATTGTTGATTGCAGTAGTCATGTACTTTCTATCAATGATTTTTAAATTTGCTCTTTCTCGTAGTCGCGAATACATGGCTGATGCAGGAGCGGTTGAAATGACCAAAAACTCATTGGCACTGGCTAGTGCTCTTCGTAAGATTTCTGGAAATTCATCGTTTAAAACCACAAATGAAGAAGTAAAAGAGTTGTTTATTGATCATGGTGAAACACCTTCCAATAATTTCTTTTCATCCATCTCATCTATTTTTGCAACCCACCCACCCATCGAAAAAAGAATAAAAGCTCTTGAACAATTATAGATTTTAAAAATTATGATGCGATTTTTCTATTTAATGCTTAAAATAACGTTGCAATACACCTTGCGCATATTTTATCCACGAATGAAAATGATTAACTCTCCAAAAGAATTTTATGGAAGAACAATTTATGTAAGTAATCACGCCGCATCATTTATGGACCCATTGGTAGTTGCTGCATTAAGAAGACCAATTGTTTTTTTTATGACGCGCTCAGATGTGTTTACCCCTGTTACCAAACCTATTTTATGGGCAGCCCACATGTTGCCTATATACAGGGAACACGATGGAGAAGACACTAAAAAGAAAAATCAGGAAGTATTTGATAAATGTGCCGACGTGCTATCGTTTGGTAGAAATTTATTGATTTTTGGAGAAGGTTTTACTGATGACACCTTCATCCGTCGCCTAAAACCCGTTAAAAAAGGTGCGGTTCGTATTGGTTTTTCAACCCTCGAAAAAATAAATTGGAAAAAGAAAATATACATTGCTGCAGTTGGCTGTAATTATTCCGATCCGAATGAAATGCGCAGTGATTTGTTGATTTCAACCTCTAATAAAATCTGCCTTAACGATTACAAAGAAGCTTATAAAGAAAATCCTGGCAAAGTTATCCATGATCTAACTAAGGAAGTTGAACGCTTGATGCAAGAGCAAATTACCCATGTAGAGCACAAAGAATACGCGCCTTTTCATGAAGATATTATGAAAATCACTCGAAAAGGAATGAACGCACGTTGCTCTGACCATTCTATTCCTTTAGAAAAAAGATGGCGCTATTCTCAGCAATTGGCACATTGGATCAATGAAAATTGCAATGAAACCAATGAACAATTGATGCAACTAAAAGAGGAACTACATAGCTATTTTAAATTGTTGAAAAAAGTAAAATTGGACGAAAAATATTTGTACGAATACAAAACCAAAAACGGTTCAAAGGCAAAAGAATTGTTGATGATGGTGTTGCTTGCACCTACTGCCGTTCTTGGATTAATTCATTGTGGTATTCCTTATTTCTTTATCAAACGATTTGTGGAAAAATCATTCAAACGAAGAGTATTTTGGGGTTCTGTAAAATTGTTGATGGGAAAAATTATCATGGGGTTAATAAACATTCCTGTTATCTTTTTATTTTATCATTTTGTTTATCCAAGTTATTGGTTAGGTTTTGTTTATTATTGCCTCATTGGTTTGTTTGGTCTGTCAGCCTACATGTGGTTTAGAAACTATAAATCATACATGATAAAAAGTAAAATGAACGATAAAGACGCTAATAAATTCTGGGAAAAAAGAGAGGCTTTAGCCGAAAAAATAAAAATTCTCATTCCAATTGCTTAAAAATTAGAACTAAATAGAAGATTAATTCCTTGTTTTAAGGATTTGAATAAAAAAAAAATTATCTTTGCTCACTTTAAAATGGAAGTACAATGTTAGAAAATTTTAGCCTAGACGAATTAAAAAGACAATTTAAAACAAATAAAACTTTAAAACTTACTACGTATGCTGTAGGAGGCGTTTTGGTTTTAGTTATTGGGTATTTAGCTTATTATCAATTTGTTGTTACTCCAAAAAACAAAAAATCTGAAGACGCATATTGGTATGGTTTAAACCTTGCAGCTAACGATTCTACTGATTTAGCAATAGAAGAATTAACTGCTCAAGTTAAAAAATACGACGGTTATAAAGGTGGTGAAAACGCACAATTTGTTCTTGGACGTCAATACATGGAAAAAGGCGATTTCAAAAAAGCTTTGGAAGTATTGAAAGGTGTAGAGTTGGAAGATAATTATTTGGCAGCTATGGCAGTTGGACTTCAAGGTGATTGCTACAGCGAAATGAAAAATTACAAAGAAGCTGCTGCAAAATACAACGAAGCAGCAAAAGTAAGTGATAACGAGTGGACTTCACCAATGTATTTGTTCAAAGCAGGTTTATGTGCGGAAGAATTACAAGATTTTGATGCTGCATTAAAGTTGTATAAAGAAATCCAAGATAAGTACACTATTTTTGCGAATAATAAATCAATTGATAAATACATCGCAAGAGTATCTAATTTGAAAGAATAAAAAATTAAATTATGGCAACAGCGAATCGCAATTTGTCAGAATACAATAAGGAATTTGTTCCAAATGGTGCCGATTACAAAATCGGCATTGTTGTTTCTGAATGGAATGAAACAATCACATTAAAATTGCTCGAAGGTGCTAAAAAAGCGCTTCTTGACAACGGTGTGCTTGAAGAAAATATTGAAGTACGTTTTGTTCCAGGTACTTTTGAATTGTCATTAGGAGCTCAGTTTTTTTGTGAAATGACCAATGTAGATGCCATTATCGCTATTGGTGTGGTGATTCAAGGTGAAACACGTCATTTCGATTTTGTTTGCCAAGGTGCAACTCAAGGTATTATGGATACCATGCTTAAATACAATAAACCCATCGGTTATTGTGTGTTGACAGATGAAAACATGCAACAATCCATCGATAGAGCAGGTGGAAAATATGGAAATAAAGGTGTGGATACAGCCATTGCTATGATGAAAATGGTTGAATTGTATCGTTCTTTTCGCTAAAAACAAACTAAAATGACCTTAATTAAATCTATTTCAGGTATCCGCGGAACAATTGGCGGAAACGTTGGTGATGCACTTACTCCTGTTGATGCAGTTCGTTTTGCGGCTGCTTATGGAACTTGGTTAAAAGAAAATCATTCTGGAAAAATTAAAGTTGTAATTGGAAGAGATGCACGCTTATCTGGACAAATGGTGTCGGATTTGGTGGTTTCAACGTTGGTTGGTCTTGGAATTGATGTTGTAAACATTGGTCTTTCAACCACTCCAACTGTTGAAGTAGCTGTTCCAATGGAAAATGCACAAGGTGGTATCATCTTAACAGCAAGCCACAATCCAAAACAATGGAATGCGTTAAAGTTATTGAACCAAAAAGGAGAGTTTATTTCTGCCGAAGAAGGTCAACGTGTACTTGATATCGCTGAAAAAGATGCTTATGAATTTGCTCAAGTGGATGATTTAGGTGTTGTTACACAAGATGATTCCTATATGCAAAAACACATTGATGCTGTTTTAAACCTTAAACTGGTAGATAAAAAAGCTATTGAAGCTGCCAATTTCTCAATTGTTGTAGATGCAGTTAATTCAACTGGTGGAGTTTTTGTTCCAGCACTTTTGGAAGCTTTAGGCGTAAAAAATATTACAAAATTATATTGTGAACCAACAGGACATTTTCCACATAATCCAGAGCCGTTACCTGAACATTTAACAGATTTATCTAAAAAAATAGTAGAAGTTAAGGCTGATTTAGGAATTACTGTCGACCCTGATGTGGATCGTTTAGCAATGGTTTGCGAAGACGGTACCATGTTTGGCGAAGAATATACTTTGGTGGCAGTTGCCGATTATGTTTTAACACATACACCTGGTTCAACTGTTTCCAATTTGTCATCCACACGTGCTTTACGCGATGTGACTGAAGATCGTGGTTTAACATACACCGCTGCTGCAGTAGGTGAAGTAAATGTTGTGCAAACCATGAAAGCAACCAATGCCATCATTGGTGGAGAAGGAAATGGAGGGGTAATTTATCCAGAATTGCACTATGGGCGTGATGCTTTGGTTGGTATTGCCTTATTTTTAAGTCATTTGGCACACAAAAAAATGTCAGCGTCTCAATTACGTGACAGTTATCCAAAATATACAATTTCCAAAAACAAAATTGAATTAACACCTTCCATCAATGTAGATGCAATTTTGGCTAGTATGGCATTGAAATATGCGGCTGAAGAAGTTGATACAACCGATGGTGTAAAAATATATGTAGGAAAAGAATGGGTGCACTTACGAAAAAGCAATACAGAACCCATTATTCGTATCTATTCTGAAAGCGAAAATGAAGAAAAAGCAAATCAATTTGCTGAAAAAATAATTGCTGAAATTAAAGCGTTGATTTAATAGTTTTACAATCATTTTTCAATAAAAAACGTCAAATTGAAACTGCATTACAGAGAATTAGGTGAAGGAAAACCGTTTGTAATTCTACACGGTTTGTTTGGTAGTTCCGATAATTGGCAAACACATGGTAAAAAATTGAGTGAATATTACCGTGTGGTTATGGTTGATTTACGCAATCATGGTCATTCTGCTTGGAGCGATGATTTTTCCTACCAATTAATGGTGCAAGATGTTAAAGAATTGTTTGATGATTTGAACTTGCAAGATGCTATTTTATTAGGTCATTCCATGGGTGGGAAAGTAGCCATGTCGTTTGCTCAAAATTATTCCGAATACCTCTCCAAATTGATAGTTGTCGATATGGGTGTAAAGGCCTATCCTCCGCATCACCAACAAATATTTGAAGCAATAACAACCTTGGATTTATCCAAATTATCCAACCGTTTAGAAGCTGAAAACCATTTGGCAAAATTCATTGATTCGCCTTCTGTTCGCCAATTTTTGATGAAAAATATTTATTGGAAAGAGAAAGGAGTGTTGGGTTGGCGTATGAATATTGAAGTTTTACATCGCGAAATTGAAACTATTCTAGAAGCCCTTGATAATAAAGAATGTTTTGTACAAACACTTTTTATTCGTGGCGAATTGTCCAATTATATCCTCGACGAAGATTTTACAGAAATTGAAAGCATTTTTCCAGATTCTGATATTGTTACAATAGAAAATGCGGGTCATTGGGTACATGCAGAGCAACAAGAGTTGTTTATGGATGCCGTGCTAGGTTTTTGTTTGCGATAAATGAAAAAAATCGTCATAGTGGGGGGTGGTCCAGCAGGTTTGATGACTGCACATCAACTTTCAAAAAAGAAACAATTTGATATTCAAATTTTTGATGCCAATAAAGCGGTTGCTCGAAAATTTTTAGTGGCAGGTCAAGGTGGATTTAATATCACCAATTCAGAAAAAACCGAAAGTTTTATCCAAAAATACAACCATTCCTTTGTTCAAAATGCGGTTCTTCAATTTCCAAATGATGCAACTATTAATTGGTTAAAAGAAATTGGAATTGAAACCTATGTTGGATCAAGTGGTAAAATATTTCCAGTAAAAGGTACCAAACCAGTAGAAGTTTTAAATAACTGGTTGAAATTTCTTGTACATAAAGGAGTTCAAATCAACACCGAGCATAAATTAGTTGATTTCCATTCTCAAAAGGCATTTTTTTCTACTCCTAATGGTGAATCGATAGTTGATTACGATGTGCTGATTTTTGCATTGGGCGGAGCATCTTGGAAAGTAACAGGTTCAACAGGAGAATGGACAACTCTATTTCAACAAAAAAACATTAAAATTCAACCGTTTCAATCCAGTAATGCTGGAATTGAAATAAACAATTGGGAGGATAGTTGGGGAGGTAATGTATTAAAAAACACTTCTATTTCCATTGGAAACACATCACGATTTGGCGAAATTGAACTTACAAAATACGGCTTTGAAGGTGCGCCAATTTATGCCTTGAATGCACAAGTTAGGGCAGGAGCTAAATTTTTAAAACTAGACTTAAAGCCGAGTAAATCGTATGATGAATTGTTGCAATTTTATAAGCAATATAAAGGTAATAAAACAGGATTTTTAAAAGCCATTAAATTATCCAAAAGTGCTATTGATCTAATTAAAAAACAACTCACCAAAGAGCAATTCACTGACTCAGAAATTTTAGTGCAATCTATAAAAGAATTAACTTTTCCTATTCAGGCTTTGCGACCAATAGATGAAGCAATTTCAACCGTTGGAGGAGTTGATATGAATGAGATTACAATGAATTTTGAATTAAAAAACCATCCAAATCATTTTTGTATTGGTGAAATGGTAGATTGGGATGCGCCTACTGGTGGATATTTATTGCAAGCATGTTTTGCTCAAGGGGTAATTTGTGCGCAAGCAATTAGAGAAAAAAATTAGTCAATTCGTGGTAAATTTACTTTTTCTTGCACAATAAAACTTGCAGGAAATTCAGCACCTAATTCAGCTTTTAAACGATCAGCATCACTTGAATTTCTAAAATCACCAACTCTTAAGAAATAATTGGGAGCACTGTATGTAATGTAGGTTTCAATCTTCGGATACGATTTTGTAAAACGCATGCGCGCTTCATCAACCAACGATTTATTTGAATCAAAAAATATTTGAAGTCGATAGCCATGTATTTGAACCGATGTGGCTGGAGGCACAATTTCACCTTGTTTTTTTATCAAATTATCAATTCTTGCATCTTTAATAACTTCAACATTTCCTTGACTTAAACCAATGTTTATCAATAAAAAAGTTGTTACTAAGGTTAAAACTAATTTCATGGCAATCTATTTTTAATTACAAAACTAAAGAATATTTAATTTCTTGCAACAATCTTTAACAACCTTTGTGCCGATTTTTAATTTTATAACAAATGTTAAAAAAGCACATCAGGAATTTATTTAGAATCAATATAAATTAATGGTTTTAGAAGAAAAAATGTCATTAAACTGTCATAAAAGTTGGTTAATATTCTAAATTTGCTCCGCTAGTAGTGTTATATTTAACATGATTATTAACATTTTTTAATGGAAATATCTAATACTCAAATGTTTAGAAAAATTAATAATTGGTGCCTTGGTGCATTAGCGGTGATGCTAGTGTCGGGTACGTTTGAAGCGCAAGCACAGCCAAACGGAGAAACGTTGTTTAAACAATGTGCTACATGTCACAGTCCTTTCAAAGATGGAACAGGACCAAAATTGCAAGGAGTTCGTGAAAAATGGGCTTCAGGCGGAGCGAAAGAAGGTTCTCTTTATCTTTGGGTAAAAGATTTTGAGGCTGCCGCTGCGGCAGATCCTTATGCTGCTGGGGTAGAAAAAGTGAAACCAGGGGCAATGATGAAGTTTCCTGCATTGACCAATGAGGAAATTGATGCAATTTTTGATTACGTAGATGCACAAGTAGAAGCAGCTCCGGCAGCTCCAGCAGGTGATGGAACTGCAAGTGCAGATGTTGAAGTGGTTGAACAAGAATTGCCAATGGGATGGATTTGGTTGGCTTTCGCAATTGTCTTAACAGTTGTAGTAGTTTCATTAAGTAGTGTTAGAAATAGCTTAACTATGATTTCTAAGGCTAAGAATGGAGAAGATATTGCAGAAACTCCATCTTTCTTAGACGACATGAAAGCATGGGTGTTTAGAAATAAAAAATTAACGGCTTTCTTGGCATTGTGTGTAGTGATTGGGACGGTTGTAGTATTATTTTTAGCATTGTACACTATCGACGTAAAAGAAGGTTATCATCCTTCACAACCAATTGAATTCCCGCACTCAGTTCACGCTGGAATTAACGGAATTGATTGTAGATATTGTCACAACGTTGTTACAGAATCAAAATCTGCAAGTTTACCAACTGTAAACGTGTGTATGAACTGTCACAAACAAGTGTCTGGAACAACACCTGAGCAACAAGAAAAAATCAAAAAGATTTACGAAGCTGCTGGTTGGGACGGAAATCAATTTACAGGAAAAACAAAAGAAATTGTTTGGAACAAAGTTCACGTTTTGCCTGATCACGTTTTCTTTAGCCATGAGCAACACGTAACAGCTGGTGGGTTGGATTGTATCCAATGTCACGGTGATATGAAAAAGAGAAAAGAAACTGCACAAGTAATGCCAGTTGCAGAGTTGAATAAAATTGAAGGAAATATTCAATTAACTAAACCTACTTTAACTATGGGTTGGTGTATTGAGTGTCACGATCAAAAAGGAATTTCTGAAGGTCCGTTAGATACTAAAAAAGACGGATATTATGCGGAAATCCATAAGCGTTTGCTTAAAAACGACCCTAAATTGTATGAACAATACATGGAAGACGGAAAAGTTTCTGTGAAAGAATTAGGTGGTTGGGAATGCGCTAAGTGTCACTATTAATTAAGTATTAACGAAATTTTAGAAGTCGAAATAGAACATGGGAACGACAAAAAAATATTGGAAAGGAATTGAAGAACTTCATGAAACACCTGAGTTTCTTCAATCAAAACAACAAGAGTTTGCGGGTTACCAAACAATTGAACAGTTTTTAGGTAGTGAAGAAATTGAGAAAACTTCTACAAACCGTAGAGATTTCTTGAAATTCTTAGGATTCAGCGTTGCTGCTGCTACAGTTGCAGCTTGTGAATCACCTGTTACAAAAATTATTCCTTACGTTAACAAACCAGAAAACGTAACTCCAGGTACTGCAACATGGTATGCATCTACCTATTACGATGGTGATTCTTATGGTAGCATCTTGGTGAAAACGCGTGAAGGTCGTCCAATTTACATCAAAGGAAATAGAGAGCAAGGTATATCTTTAGGAGGTGTTAATGCACAAATGATTGCATCTGTTCTTGGATTATACGAAGCTTCTCGTTTAACGGATGCGTTGGATGGTGGAAAAGTTGCTAAATTATCTGCTGTTGACGGTAACATCATGAAAGCTGTAAGAAGCGCTAATAAAGTTACTTTGTTTTCAAATACAGTAATTAGCCCTTCATTAAATAAAGCAATTGCACAATTTGCAGCTAAATTAGGAGAGGGTAAATTTGAGCACATTCAATACGACGCGCAGTCTTATGCTGGTATGCGTGCTGCTAACAAAGAATCTTTTGGTTTAGTAGTTGAAGGAACTGATAATGGTATCATCCCTGATTATGACTTCTCAAAAGCTAAAACAGTAGTTTCAGTTGGAGCTGACTTCTTGAACTCATGGTTGCTTTCTACAAAGTTCTCTACTCAATTTGGTTTGACTAGAAATCCAGATAACGATTGGATGTCTAAATTGTTTGTGTTTGAAGCTCAAATGTCAATCACAGGTTCAAATGCAGATTACAGAGGAATGATTAAACCTTCTGAGCAAGCAAATGTGTTGGCTTACATCTTGAAAGCATTTGGGGTAACAACTGACGTAGATACTAATTTACCAGCACAAGCGAAAACAATTGCTGATCTAGCTGTTAAAGAATTGAAAGCGTCTAAAGCAGAATCATTAGTTGTTTCTGGTTCAAATAATAAAGCTGTTCAAATTCTTACCAATAAATTAAACGAAGTTTTAGGAGCTTACACAAAAACAATCAATGTAAACAATCCTATCAACTTGTTTAAATCTGAAGATGCAAAAGTTCAACAATTTGTTAGTGATGTAATCGCTGGTAAAGCAAATGATGTTGTTATCTTCTTAGATACAAACCCAGTTTATTCATTGCCAAATGGAGCTGAGTTTGGAAAAGCAATGGCTAAAATTAAAACATCTGTAGCAATTTCTCAGTTTGCTGATGAAACTGCTTCTAGAGCTAAATATGTTGTTCCTGCTCTTCATGCATTGGAAGCTTGGAACGATTACCAACCAACAAAAACACATTACGCAACAGCACAACCAACAATTCGTCCTTTGGCTGATAACACAACATCACCAATCGAATCGTTCTTAGTTTGGGCTGGTGATGCATTCAGAGGTGGTAAAGACTCTAAAGTTGCTTACGATTATATCAAAGCAAATTGGTCAACTAATTTATTTGCAACTCAAACAGCTCAAAGCACTCCAGATTCATACTGGAATTTGATGGTTCACAATTCTTGCTACGATTTAGCAGTTGCTGAGCCAACAACTCCATCTTTTGTTGGTACTTTGAACTTAAAATCACAGTTGCCAAAAGTTAATGGTAAAACTGAAGTTGTTTTATTCCAAAATGCTTCAATTGGTACAGGTATACAAGCATCCAACCCTTGGTTGCAAGAGATGCCAGATCCAATGACTAAAGTTACTTGGGATAACTGCTTCACAATGAACCCAGCTGACCCTGCTTATACATACCGTAAAACGTATGATGAGCAACACGGTTTAAGTTTAGCAACATTAACTGTTGGTGGAAATAAAATTACATTACCTGTATATCCATTACCAGGACAAGCAATCGGAACAATTGGTATCGCTTTAGGATACGGTCGTGGAGCTGATGGTGAAAAAATCGGTAAAGGGGCTTATCAAGTTGCAGAATTTGGAGGTCATGAGTTAGACGAAAATGGAAAACCAAAACCAATTGGTGCAAATGCATTCAAATTGGTGACTTTTGAAAATGGAACGTATGCATACGATACTGCGGGATCATTAAGCGGAGAAGAAGGAGAATATTTGATTGCAGCAACACAATTACACCACACTGTAATGGCTCGTCAGTCAATTGTTAGAGAAACAACTTTTGAAGCGTACAAACACGAAGATAAAGAAGCTTACAATCCAGCACACAAATTACAAAAAATCAATAAAGAAGGACACCACGAAGAAGTTCCAATTTCTGAGTTCAACTTATGGGAAGATCACCCAGTTGAAAATGTTGGACACCGTTGGGTTATGTCTATCGATTTGAACCAATGTTTTGGTTGTGGTTCTTGTTTAATAGCTTGTCAAGCTGAAAACAACGTACCTGTAGTTGGTAAACACGAAGTAAGAAAAGGACGTGAAATGCACTGGTTGCGTATTGACCGTTATTTCTCATCTGATGTAGAAGCTACAATTGGTACAAGAAAAGATCCAGATACGTTTGATTACCATGCAGCTGAAGTGGCAGAACAAAATCCAAAAGTTGTTCACATGCCTATGATGTGTCAACACTGTAATCACGCACCATGTGAAACAGTTTGTCCGGTTTCAGCTACAACACATAGTAATGAAGGATTGAACCAAATGACGTATAACAGATGTATTGGTACACGTTATTGTGCTAACAACTGTCCTTATAAAGTAAGACGTTTTAACTGGTTTAACTATCCATCGTACAAGAAATTTACTGAAATCAACCCTGCACAAGACGATTTAAGTCGTTTAGTATTGAATCCTGATGTTACAGTACGTACACGTGGGGTTATGGAGAAATGTTCATTCTGTGTACAAAATATTCAAACTGGTAAATTACAAGCTAAAGTTGAAGGAAGACCTGTTATTGACGGAGAGGTTAAAACAGCATGTCAAGAAGCATGTTCTACAGATGCAATTAGCTTCGGAGACTGGAACGATGTTGACTCATTGGTACGTAAACAATCTTCAAGCAAACGTTCATACCAAGCTTTAGAAGAAGTAGGTACTAAACCAAACATTTACTACCAAGTAAAAGTACGTAATGAAAAAAATGATGTATTGGCTTCAATTCAACACGAAAGAGTGAAAGAAGAAGAAAAACACCATTAATAATAAGAAAGGAACTAATTAATAATTGAATAAAAACCAATTGTAATGCATAAAGAAGCAGCAATTCGAGAGCCCCTCATCTTAGGTCACAAGACCTATCACCAAATTACGGAAGACATTTGTCGTCCAATTGAGGATAAAGCACCAAGAACATGGTATATACTTTTCAGTATCGCCTTAATTATAGGTTTGTATGGTGTTGGTTGTATCATGTATCTACTCGGAACAGGTATTGGAGTTTGGGGTATGAACAAAACAATTAACTGGGCATGGGATATCACCAACTTCGTATGGTGGGTAGGTATTGGTCACGCCGGAACGTTAATTTCAGCAGTATTGTTATTGTTTCGTCAAAGATGGAGAATGGCGATTAACCGTGCTGCAGAGGCGATGACTATCTTTGCCGTATTCATGGCAGGTATTTTCCCATTGATTCACATGGGACGTCTTTGGGTAGGTTATTTCGTAATGCCAATTCCAAACCAATTCGGGTCTTTATGGGTTAACTTTAACTCTCCGTTGTTATGGGACGTATTTGCGATTTCTACTTATTTATCAGTAGGTTTCGTGTTCTGGTACATCGGTTTGATTCCTGACTTTGCAACATTACGCGATAGAGCTAAAAAACCTGTTTCTAAAAAAATGTATTCTATCCTTTCTTTTGGATGGTCGGGTAGAGCAAAACACTGGAACCGTTTTGAATTGGTTTCATTAGTTTTAGCAGGTTTGGCTACACCACTTGTATTCTCAGTTCACTCTATTGTATCATTTGACTTTGCTACTTCAGTAATTCCAGGATGGCATACCACGATTTTCCCTCCATACTTCGTTGCTGGTGCGGTATTCTCTGGGTTTGCGATGGTACAAACAATCATGTTGATTTTGCGTAAAGCAATGAACTTAGAAGCTTATTTGCATACAAAACACATTGAGTACATGAACATCGTAATCATGGTAACTGGATCTATCGTAGGTACAGCTTATATCACTGAGTTATTCGTTTCATGGTATTCAGGTGTAGAATATGAAGGATATGCATTCTTTAACCGTGCTACAGGTCACTATTGGTGGGCATACGCTATCATGATGACATGTAACGTGGTTTCTCCTCAGTTGATGTGGTTCAAAAAATTGAGAAGAAGTATGTTGTTTACATTCATTATTTCAATCGTAGTAAACATCGGTATGTGGTTTGAGCGTTTTGTAATTATCGTATCATCATTACACCGTGATTATTTACCATCTTCATGGAGTATGCAATACCCAACTCATATTGATATCGGTATTTACATTGGAACTATTGGATTGTTCTTCACGTTCTACTTATTATTTGCACGATTCTTCCCAGTAATGCCAATCGCAGAATTGAAAACAATTTTGAAAATTTCTGGTGAATCTTATAAAAATGCTCCTGATACACATCACGGGCACGATGAAAAACATTAATAACTTTATAATTAAAGGCAATGGCAGAGAAAGTAATATATGCAATGTATGATGATGACGACGTTTTAAAAGACGGCGCAAAAAAATTGGTTGCAAAAGGTATAAAAGTAGCAGATGTATTTTCACCGTTCCCAATTCACGGAATTGATCCTATCATAGGAGTGAAAAATACACGTTTAGGAATTATGTCGTTCTTATATGGTTTAACAGGTTTAACACTTGCAACTATCGGGATGCGTTATTTCATGATTGTTGACTGGCCGATGAATATTGGTGGTAAACCAAGTTTTTCATACTTAGAAAATATGTTGGCATTTATTCCAATTACATTTGAGTTTACTGTATTGTGTGCGGCTCACTTCATGGCGTTAACGTATTTGATTATCAATAGAACGTTGCCAGGAATGCCAGCAAGAAATCCAGATCCTCGTACTACAGACGATAAATTCGTAATGGAAATTAGAACTAGTGATAATGCTAAGTTTACATACGAAGAAATTGAAAGTATGCTAAAAGAAACTGGTATTATTGAATTGGACCAAAAAGAAGTTAAATAATTGCTGATTTTCGAAAAATCGAAATAAAAATTAGAAAAAATGAAAATGAATTTTAAGGCAATAGTAAGTTTATCATTGACAGTCGTAGCACTTAGTTCTTGTGTTACCGACCCTGATAGCTCTGGTTATGAATACATGCCCGATATGTACCGTTCAGCTGCAGTTGAACCGTATGTAGATTACGGACAAGTTAAAGAACGTGTGAATCCTGAAGTAGCTGGTAAGTTATCAGCAATGGTACCTCCTTTTGGAGCTATTCCTTATTTCGGTACAGATTCAGCAACAGTTGCAATCAATATGCCTTTTCCTATTTTGCCAAATAGTGCATTTAAGTTAACGCATGATTTACGTGGATTTGCATTTTCTGATGAAGATACATATACATTAGCTGCAAATTACACAACCAATCCTTTGAAGTTAACTCCTGAAAATGCGGAAGAAATTTTTGCAAAAGGTAAAGTATTGTTCAATAACAACTGTGCTCAATGCCATGGCGAAAAAGGTGATGGTAAAGGAACAATGGTTACAAATAATATCTTTACAGGTGTCCCTGATTATGCAGACAAGAAAGATTTGAGTAATGGACAAATGTTCTATTCAATTTATTATGGTAAAGGTGCAATGGGTTCACATGCATCAATCATTAATAAAAAGGAAATTTGGACAATTATTCACTATATTCGCAAGTTCCAAGATGCAAATTATGGAACTAATGGTGCAACAACGGTTGCTACAACTGATTCAACAGCAGTAGCCGCTAAATAACTAAATAGAAATTTGTAAATAAAATTAAAATGGAATTTAAAATTTCAAATCAAGCAAAATTAGTAACATTAATTCTTATTGTTACTGGAGCAGTTTTCATGGGTATTGGTTCATTGTTTTTAGGTGACCATGCACTTTTGAGAGTTCTTACAAATGCTTTAACAAATGGATTGTTCTTTTTGTTCATTGCTTTAGGGGCATTGTTTTTCTTAGCTTTGCAATATGCAACAGAAACTGCTTGGTATGTAATGGTTAAACGTATGTTGGAAGCTGTTGCAGGTTACTTACCAATTGGTATATTATTTTTAGTAACACTTTTAGCTGTTATTACATTAATGGATGGAGCTCATATTTATCTTTGGATGGACAAAGACGTTGTTGCTCACGATCCAATTATAGAAGGTAAAAGCGCTTATTTGAATAAAGGTTTCTTTTGGATTCGTACGGTTGCTTATTTGTTGACTTATTATTTATTCTATGTAGGATTTAGAAAAAGATCTTTGGAAGAAGATAAAATTGGTGGAACAGATATTCACTTTAAAAACTATAAAAAAGGAGCATTGTTTTTAGTATTCTTTGCTGTATTTTCTTCAACTCAATCTTGGGACTGGATTATGTCAATTGATGTTCACTGGTTCTCTACTTTGTTTGGATGGTATGTATTTGCTGGTATGTGGTTGTCTGCAATGGTTGTTGTAATTTTGTTGACATTGTACCTTAAAAAATTAGGTTATTTACCACGTGTAAACGATTCTCACATTCACGATATCGGTAAATGGATTTTTGCAACATCTTTCTTGTGGTCATACTTGTGGTTCTCTCAATACATGTTGATTTGGTATGCTAACATGCCAGAAGAGGTTACTTATTATGTGGCACGTATTCAAGATTACAAATTAATGTATTTTGGAATGTTCTTTATTAACTTTGCATTCCCAATGTTAATTTTGATGTCTAGAGATGCAAAACGTAATGCTGGAATTTTAACTGTAGTTGGTTTAATTATTTTAGCTGGTCACTGGATGGATATGTATTTGATGATTACTGTTGGTTCAATGGGTCCAACAGCTCATTTCGGATTGTTTGAAATCGGTATGGCCTTGTTAATAGCTGGTATATTTATTCGCGTAGTTTTGGTTAACTTAACGAAAGCACCAGTCACCCCAGTACATCACCCGTATCTAGATGAAAGTATTCATCACGAGATATAAAAAATAAAAAGTATTTAACTCTGAATTTAAAATAAATGGTAACTAAATTAATTTTTCTTCTTGTAATTGTCTTGGCAGTTGTGGCAGTGTCACAATTGATGAGACTCTATGAAATCTCTTCGATTCTAAAAAATCGAAATGAATACGAAATAAGTAGAAGTCAAAATAAAATCAACGGATTTTTGATGCTTTTATTTATGATTGTGTTTTTTGGTAGTATGATTTACTTAATGGCAAATGTTGGTTGGAATGGCTTAGGCGAATCTGCAACAAAACATGGTGAATCAATTGACTGGTTGATGAAAATGAATATGATAATTGTGTTTATCGTATTCTTTTCAACAAACTTTATTTTGTTTTACTTTGCTTTTAAATACCAACATAAACCTGGTGCAAAAGCATTGTACTTTACACATTCTGGAAAATTAGAGTTGATTTGGACTGCAATTCCTTCTTCAGCATTGTTAATCATTGTTATTTTAGGATTAAAAGTATGGAACGAAACAACTTCATTGCCAAGTAAAGATGCAGTAGTAATTGAAATTTATTCAAAACAATTTGACTGGACAGCAAGATATGCTGGTAAGGACAATAAATTGGGTAAATTTGATTATAAATTAACTACGGATAGAAACTTATTAGGAATAGTAAATTCTGAAACGTTGGAATACGCTATCGATAAAATGAAAAATGATTCTTTATTAGGTATTGATGCTATCGATAAAAAATTAAATAGTAGAGATTTAGTTTTCAGCGCAGAAGAAAGAGAAAAATTAACTCAAACATTACATAGAAACGAAGAAATTTACCGTCTATTGGTACAATTAAGAAATCGTTTTGATAAATCCTTAGATGCCCAATCATGGGATGATATCATTGTGGCTGGTCCTGCTGAAAAATTGTATTTGTGTAAAGATCAAGAGTATGAATTTAACTTCCGTTCAAAAGATGTTATTCACTCTGCTTTAATTCCAGCATTCCGTTTACAAATGAATACGGTACCAGGTCAAACTACTCGTTTTAAATTTACTCCAACTGTAACAACAAAAGAGGAAAGAGCAAAACGAAATGATTCTAAGTACAATTATTATTTAGTTTGTAATAAAATTTGTGGTTCTTCTCACTATAAAATGTATATGGAAATAGAAGTTTTAGAGAAAGAAGAATACGATGCAGTAATGAAAGCTTTGAACTTTGGTGGAGATTTAATTTCACCAAAAGATCAAGAAATTGCTAAACGCGTTTTCGGTGAATCTTTGCCAAAAGCACATTCATTTAAAGCAATGTTTAAAGCTTCGGCTCCGGCTCCTGCAGCTCCTGTAGCATCTGCAGTTGCTGATAGTTCTGCTACTGCCGTGGTTGATTCAACTGCTGTAGCTGTTAAATAATTTAAACAACAACTTAAACACAATATAAAATGTCTGCAATTGCACATGAAGCTCACGGTCAGCACGAACATGCTCACCACGAAGAAAACTTCGTTTCGAAGTATATTTTTAGTCAAGACCATAAAATGATTGCAAAACAGTATTTGATTACTGCAGTTTTTATGGGTACTGTTGGATTATTACTTTCTGTAATGTTCCGTATCTCTTTAGCTTGGCCAGGAGAAAGTAGTGATTTTATTTACTTTTTCTTAGGTGATAGATGGGCACCAGAAGGTATCTTAAAAGAAGATATGTTCTTAGGATTGGTAACCATTCACGGTACTATCATGGTATTCTTCCTTTTAACAGGTGGTTTGTCTGGAACATTCTCTAACTTATTGATTCCTTACCAAATTGGTGCACGTGATATGGCATCAGGATTCATGAACATGATTTCTTACTGGTTGTTCTTCTTGTCAAGTATCATCATGTTAGCATCTTTATTTGTTGAATCTGGACCAGCAATGGGTGGTTGGACAATTTACCCTCCATTATCTGCTTTGCCTCAATTTATTTCTGGTTCTGGATTAGGGATGGATTTATGGTTGATTTCAATGACTTTCTTCATCGCTTCATCGTTGATGGGTTCTTTGAACTATATTTCAACTGTAATTAACTTAAGAACGAAAGGTATGAACATGAACAGAATGCCATTAACTGTTTGGACATTCTTCATTACAGCTATTGTAGGTTTATTATCTTTCCCAGTTTTATTGTCAGCTGCTTTGTTGATGGTAATGGATAGAACATTAGGAACATCTTTCTTCTTATCGGATATCATTGCTGGTTCTGATATGTTGACAAATCATGGTGGTTCTCCAATTCTATACGAACACTTATTCTGGTTCTTAGGTCACCCTGAGGTATACTTAGTTTTAATGCCATCTTTAGGTATTACATCTGAAATTATTGCAACAAATACAAGAAAACCTATTTTCGGTTACAAAGCAATGGTTGGTTCAACGTTATCAATTGGTTTCTTATCTTGTATCGTATGGGCTCACCACATGTTCGTTACTGGTATGAACCCTTTCTTAGGTTCGGTATTCGTATTTACAACCTTATTGATTGCCATTCCATCAGCTGTAAAAGTATTTAACTACTTAACAACTTTATGGAAAGGTACTATCATCTATACTCCAGGAATGTTGTTCTCTATCGGATTAGTTTCTTCATTTATTACTGGTGGTATTACAGGTATTATCTTGGCTGACTCTGCATTGGATATTACAGTTCACGATACATATTTCGTAGTTGCTCACTTCCACGTTGTAATGGGATTGTCTGCTGTATTTGGTATGTATGCTGGTGTTTACCACTGGTTCCCTAAATTCTTTGGAAAAATGATGAATGTACGTTTAGGTTATATTCACTTCTGGGTAACAATTGTTTGTGCTTACGGGGTGTTTATTCCAATGCACTTCTTAGGAATTTCTGGTGCTCCTCGTCGTTACTATGATTATTCTGTATACGAAGTATTTGACCAAGAAACTTTCTTGAAAATTGAAAACTTGAATTTAGTTATATCATTGTTTGCTATTGTTGGTGCATTAGGGCAATTGGTATTCCTTTTCAACTTCTTTTATAGTATTTTCAGAGGACCTAAAGCACCTCAAAACCCTTGGAGATCTACAACATTAGAGTGGACTACACCAGTAGAACATATCCACGGAAACTGGGAGGGAGCTTTGCCTGAAGTTCACCGTTGGCCTTATGATTTATCTAAACCAGGATGGGATGAGGATTTTGTTCCACAAAACGTTCCTTTGCGTGAAGGTGAATTAGTGGACGGAGGAATTAATGAACATTAAAAAATATTCGTTACTTTTAAAGGCTTGCAATCAACTGCAAGCCTTTTTTATTTCAACTAATTGTTATGCAAAATCAAAACCCAGAAATTACTAGTTTTCAAAACAAATTAAAGAATCCTTTTTTGTTTCGTTTATTGTTGTATAAAATGCTTCCTTTAGCATCGTTTACAGGTGTGAAAATGGTAGATATCAACTCCAATAAATGCACGTTGTCTGTAAAATATAAATTCCTTAATAAAAATCCATTTAAAACAACTTATTGGGCAGTACTTGGTATGTGTGCAGAAATGGCAAGTGGATTGTTGTTATTAATGCATACCTATAAATTAAAACCTTCTGTCTCCACCTACGTGCTTTCGTGCGATGCTCAATTTGTTAAAAGAGCTTTGGGGAAAACAACCTTTATTTGTGAACAAGGGGATGAAATCGTAGCTTTAATTCAACAAGCAATTCAAACTAAAGAAGCACAACAAATTAATTGTAAGACTATAGCCTATAATCATGAGGGCGAAGTGGTGGCTATTTTCAATTTTGTTTGGGGAGTAAAAGTTAGAAATAAGTAACTAGCACCAATTGGATGTTTTTATATCTTTGTACAATACAATTTATACGTGGAAGGATCTTTCGATTATAGAGATGAAGCAGAAAAGCAAGATGTAGATTACGATAAAGTTCTACGTCCAAAACGCTTGTCTGATTTTACAGGGCAACCAAAAGTGGTGGATAACCTTTCCATTTTTGTGAAAGCAGCTAAATTGCGCAATGAACCTTTGGATCACGTATTGTTGCACGGACCTCCAGGGTTAGGTAAAACAACTTTGTCTAACATTATTGCCAATGAATTGGAAGTTGGTTTTAAAGTTACTTCTGGGCCTGTTTTGGATAAACCCGGAGATTTGGCTGGCTTACTCACCAATTTAGAAACGGGCGATGTGTTGTTCATCGACGAAATTCACCGTTTAAGTCCTGTTGTAGAAGAATACCTGTATTCGGCAATGGAAGATTACCATATCGACATTATGATCGATTCGGGTCCTAATGCACGCACCGTTCAAATTGCATTAAACCCGTTTACTCTCATCGGGGCGACAACTCGTTCTGGTTTGCTAACATCACCATTGCGTGCACGTTTTGGAATCAACTTGCGTTTGGAATATTACGATGCCAAGACTTTAACCATGATTGTTGAACGTTCTGCTGGTTTGTTAGGTATTCCAATTACTGAAGAAGCAGCCTATCAAATTGCAAGTAGAAGTCGTGGAACACCTCGTATTGCCAACGCATTGTTACGTCGTGTGCGCGATTTTGCCCAAATCAAAGGAAACGGAACGATTGATACAGCAATTAGTAAATATGCTTTGGATGCCCTCAACGTGGATCAATGTGGTTTGGATGAAATGGACAACAAAATATTGCATACCATCATAGATAAATTTAAAGGTGGCCCGGTTGGGTTAACAACCATTGCAACTGCCATTGGTGAAAATGCGGGTACCTTAGAAGAAGTGTATGAACCATTTTTAATTCAAGAAGGTTTTTTGATGCGCACACCGCGTGGACGTCAGGTTACCGAAAAAGCATATAAACACCTAGGAAAAGATAAAGGCTGGCAACAAGGCGGTTTGTTTTAATCGAACATGTTACTTCAATCATTGCATACAAAGCTCATAAAAGATAAAGCTTATGAATTAGGTTTTATGTTTTGTGGCATTTCTAAGGCAACTTTTTTAGAAGAAGAAGTTAAAAACTTTGAGGAGTATTTAAAAGAGAACCGTCACGGAAAAATGCAGTATTTAGAAAATTATTTCGATAAACGCATGGATCCCACTCTTTTGGTAGATGGCGCTAAATCAGTTGTGTCATTAGCAGTGAATTATTATCCCGAAAAGCAACAAACCGATACTTCATACAAACTTTCTAAATATGCTTATGGGGTAGATTACCATTACGTAGTAAAAGATAAGTTAAAAGAACTTTTTCAATTTATTCAGGATGAAATTGGTGAAGTGGACGGAAGAATGTTTACCGATTCGGCTCCTGTTTTAGAAAAAGCTTGGGCAGCCAAAAGTGGATTGGGCTGGCGCGGTAAAAATAATCTAACCATACATCCTAAGGCAGGCTCTTTTTTCTTTTTAGCCGAGTTGATTTTAGATTTGGAATTGGAATACGATGGTCCGATAAAAGATTATTGCGGCACCTGCACCAAATGCATCGACGCTTGTCCTACAGAAGCTTTACAGCCCTATAAAATTGATGCTTCAAAATGCATTTCTTATTTAACCATTGAACTCAAAGATGAACTTTTACCCAGCGAGTTTCAGAACAAAATGGAAAATTGGATGTTTGGTTGCGACATTTGCCAAGACGTGTGTCCGTGGAATAAGTTTTCAAAACCCCACAACGAACCAGCATTCTATCCGCACGAAAAATTATTTGAATTAAATGCTCGCGATTGGGAAGAGTTAACAGAAGAAGTTTACCAAGAAATTTTTAGAAAAAACCCTGTAAAACGTGCAAAATATAGCGGACTCATGCGTAACATTGCTTTCTTAAAAGATGCAAAAAAATGAGTTGTAATTGTTTAACTCACAAATATTATTTTATTTTTACACTAAAGTTTAAAATAAATTGTTGATGAGTGTAGCAATAACTGAAGGTGTAGAAATTCGAGTTAGCGTAACTTTTAGAGAGGACTTATCCAATATTCACATGGGTTCTTTTTTCTTTAACTACGATGTTTTTATTACCAATCATAATTTATTTCCCATTCAATTGTTGCACAGAAACTGGCACATTTTTGATTCTATGCACGACACCAATTACGTGAGTGGAGAAGGAGTGGTAGGTGAACAACCGATATTAAGACCACACAAAACCTACAATTACATGAGTGGTTGCGAATTGTTCAGCGAAATCGGTTATATGAAAGGTTTTTACACCTTTAAAAACTTGAATACAGAAAAACTGTTCAAAGTAGAAATTCCGAAGTTTCAATTGTTATATCCTCCACGTTTAAACTAAAAGAGGAAGCCATGCGACTTCCCCTTTATTGCTGTAATATGAATCAATCAATTAGATTGTCATAATATCTTTTTCTTTTTCAACGATTTTCTCGTCTACTTTCTTCACGTATGTATCGGTAATTGTTTGAACTTGATTTTCAGCATCTTTGATAATGTCTTCTGACAAGCTCTCTTTCAAATCTTTAATAAAATCCAACGCATCTTTACGGTTGTTGCGAATACCAACTTTTGCATGTTCACCCTCAGCCTTTGCTTTTTTAACCAAATCACGACGACGTTCCTCTGTCAAAGGAGGAACAGCAATTAAGATCGTTTCTCCATTATTTTGAGGGTTCAAACCTAAGTTAGCCATCATAATACCCTTAGCAATTTCAGTCAACATTGATTTTTCCCACGCTTGAATTGAAATGGTGCGAGCATCCAAAGTTGAAATGTTGGCTACTTGTTGAAGTGGAGTAGGTGAACCATAATAATCTACCATCACACCGTGCAACATAGAAGGTGTAGCTTTTCCTGCTCTCACTTTTAAAAGTTCATTGTCCAAGTGATTTAAAGTTTTCTCGTTAGAAGCTTTAAAATCATTAAAAATATCGTTTAATTCTTCAGTCATATTTTTTGAATTGCTTTGCAAATATAACAAATGATACAGATAATAGAATTGATTTGTTGGATATTTAAGTTTTCATTTCAAAATATAGTGATGGTTGTTTTGATGAAAAGATGGATTCGATTTCATTTTGTTAACTTTGTAAATGCGATTTTATTGAAAATAACTATTTTAGCACCATTCTGATATAAATATGTACATTAAAGACGTTTGTGCCATTTCGCCACAGTTAACCTATAGTGATGCGTTTGTTGCTGGAGATTTTCAGTTGCATACATCAAAAGTTATGCTTGCTAAAGAGCCTAATTATTTGGATTTTATTCCTGCTGGATTGTTGAGAAGAATGGGAAAAGCTGTTAGAATGGGAATTGGTGCCGGACTTCCACTCATCAACAATCATCCATCCATTGAAGGGGTGATTATTGGGACTGCCAATGGTGGTTTGGAAGATTGCATTCGTTTTTTGAATCAAATTGTGGATTATGAAGAAGGGGTGTTGACTCCAACAAATTTTGTCAACAGTACACCCAACGCCGTGGCTGGTCAGCTAGCTTTGATGGGGGCTAAAACAGGATATAATTCTACGCACACCAACGGTTCATTGGCTTTTGATAACGCTTTGTTAGACGCACAATTGGTGTTGGAAGCAACCCATCAGCCCATGGAATTATTAGTGGGCGCAATTGAAGAAATTTCAGATTACAATTACAATATTGATACTTTAAACAAGCATTACAAAACAGAATTATTATCCAACGACCAACTCCTTGCATCAACAACAGATGGTTCTATTTGTGGTGAGGGCGCAACGATGTTTGTAGTTTCTAATAGTGCACAAGGAGCAATTGCAGAAGTGGTTGATCAATGTCAAGTTTCTTTTCCTACACAACAAGAAGTAACGAATCTAGTAGCAGATTTATTAGCCAAAAACAACTTAACTCCGCAAGAGATAGATGTTTTATTATTTGGTAACGCAGGCGATGGTAGAACCGATTATTGGTACCAACATTTACAACAATCACTTTTTCCAGCAAAGAATGTGCATACTTTCAAACAATTTTGTGGTGATTACCGAACAGCGAGTGCTTTTGGATGTTATCAAGGGGTGCAACTGTTTAAAAAACACCAAATCAAGGGGATGGAGAATGTTGAACCGAATGTAGTGTTAGTGTATAATCAATTTGCAGGAGAACGACATGGGTTTATCTTGCTCCGAAAAGTTACTTCCAACTGAAATAATTGAGAGAAAGATGTTTTTACTTTACTCTTTGGGATATATTATCCATTAATGCTAACATGATGTCTTTTTCATTGTACTCAATAAAACAAAAAGTGGAAAATCCTATATTGGAATTCCCACTTTTCAAAACTTTTATCAGGCACTAATAATAGTACCATAAAAAAAATTCAACTATTTTTTAATAAATTTTATTTGACTACCAGTTATAAGTTCTTGAATAAAATATATTCCAGCATTTAATTCTGAAAGATTTACGGTGTTTTGTCCATTATTGATTTCAAACGATTTTACTTTTTTTCCTGCAATATCAAAAACAGCAAATTGACTTTCATTTTCACTATCAATAGTCAAAATACCATCTGTTGGATTGGGATAAACTTTAAAGCTTGCATTTGAGGCGTGTTTATCAATAGAGGCGAAATCTGGTGTTGTTAGTTTGTATAATTCTTCCCCTGAGCTGTCGTAATTTGCATTGAAATAGAGGGAATTATTAAATGTAACTAATTCATATGTGGTTGCTAAAGGGTCATAATTCGGTGAAATATCAGGAGCTATTTTATGTGTTCCATTTGCTGTACCGTTTGTAACCCAAAATTCAAGTCCGTTGGTTCCATCATTAGCTCGAAAATAAAGTTTTCCGTTGTATACTGTGAAGACATCAGCACTAGAATTTCCTGTTGAGTTGATATCTTTTACTAGTTGTGTTCCAGCTGATGTTCCATCTGTAACCCAAAGTTCTCTTCCATTGGTTCCATCATCAGCTACAAAATAAAGTTTTCCGTTGTATTCTGTGAAAATGTAGGGGAAAGAGTTTCCCGTTGTGAAGATGTCTTTAAATAGTTGCGTTCCAGCAGTTGTGCCGTCTGTAACCCATAGTTCGAATCCATTGGTTCCATCATCAGCTCGAAAATAAAGTTTTCCGTTGTATTCTGTAAAATAAGAAAGAGAAGAACCTCCTGTTGGATTGATGTTTTTAACTAGTTGTGTTCCAACTGACGTTCCGTCTGTAACCCAAAGTTCCATTCCATTAGTTCCATCATCAGCAGAGAAATAAAGTTTTCCGTTGTATGCTGTGAAGTTATAGGGAGAAGAACTTCCTGTTGGATTGATGTTTTTAACTAGTTGTGTTCCTAATGTTGTACCGTCTGTAACCCAAAGTTCTTCTCCATTGGTTCCATCATCAGCTACAAAATAAAGTTTTCCATTGGATATTGTCAAGTAACTAGGATTAGAACTTCCTGTTGGGCTGATATTTTTAATCAGTTGTGTTCCAGCTGATGTTCCATCTGTAACCCAAAGTTCGTATCCATTAGTTCCTTCATTAGCACGAAAATAAAGTTTTCCATTGTATATTGTCAAGAAACCAGGATAAGAATCTCCTGTTGGATTGATGTTTTTAACTAGTTGTGTTCCAGCTGATGTTCCATCTGTCACCCAAAGTTCGTCTCCATTAGTTCCATCATCAGCCGAGAAATAAAGTTTTCCGTTGTATACTGTGAAGTTATAAGAAAAAGAGCTTCCTGTTGGGTTGATGTTTTTAAAGAGTTGTGTTCCAGCATTTGTTCCGTCTGTAACCCAAGGTTCGTATCCATTAGTCGCGTCAAAAGCTGCAAAATATAGTTTTCCATTGTATTCTGTGTAGCCGTTGCTAGTAGAATTTCCTGTTGGATTAATGTCTTTAACTAATTCAAATGTGTACTGAGAAAAAGTTATTGATGAGAAAAGACTCATCATCCCCAGTAGTGTAAATTTCATCTTTTTCATAATTTTTGTTTTTAAGATTATAAGACAAATTTAGTTTGTTTTATTGTAAAACACAAAAGATTAATTACTTAACTAAAAAAAATAAGATGGATTCAATTTAAAGATTTCTCAATTTCTGGTGCAGCCTTTTTTATTCTTCTAAATAGTTTAAGAAATGTTGTAATGCCAGATTTTAATTGTACTCAAAGTTTCATACTTGAAACCATGCTTGAGTTTGGAAGTACCGATTTTCTAAAGCTTTATCAAATACTAATGATATAAATTAAGATTTTATTGACATTTCGTTTGTTAATAAAAATGAATTTACTATCTTTGCACCCCCTTTCTATTTTTGGGAGGGGAAAATTGTCTTATTTATTAAATAAAAAAGTTGTGAATACATTAAGTTACAAAACCATTTCCGCTAACAAGGAAACTGCTGACAAAAAGTGGTATGTAGTGGATGCTGAGGGCCAAACAGTTGGTCGTTTAGCGAGCAAGGTGGCGAAAGTTCTACGTGGCAAACACAAACCGAACTACACACCTCATGCTGATTGTGGTGATAACGTTGTTATCATCAATGCTGAGAAGGTATCTTTTTCAGGTACAAAATTAGTTGACAAAACTTACGTTCGTTACACTGGATATCCAGGTGGACAAAGATCTTTGACAGCTCAAGAACAGTTGGAAAAACACCCAACTCGTATTATTGAGAAAGCTGTTAAAGGTATGTTGCCT
This sequence comes from Bacteroidota bacterium, assembly GCA_029558435.1. The sequence continues at coordinate 1,351 of JAKQEZ010000701.1, read as the reverse complement.
AAAAATTCTTTAGGACGTGCAGTTTACAGAAACTTAAAAGTTTATGCAGGTGCTGAGCACAAACAAGAAGCTCAAAAACCTGAAGTATTAAACCTTGATACATTCAAATAATAGCATGGAAGTAATTAACACATTAGGAAGAAGAAAAACAGCTGTTGCCCGCGTATATTTAACGCCAGGAAAAGGTAACGTGACTGTAAACAAGAAGGACTATAAGGAATTCTTTCCTACAGGAGTTCTTCAATATAAAATTGAACAGCCGTTCAAGTTAACTGAAAACACAGGTAAATTTGACGTTACTGTAAACGTTGTTGGAGGTGGAATCAACGGTCAAGCTGAGGCAGTACGTTTAGGTATTTCTCGTGCTTTGATCGAAGTAAACGCTGAAAACAAACCATTGTTGAAAGAAGAAGGATTGACTACACGTGACCCTCGTATGGTTGAACGTAAAAAACCAGGTCAACCAAAAGCACGTAAGAAATTCCAATTCTCTAAACGTTAAGATGGTTATGGTTCCATTTTATTGGAACTAAAAAAGAAAATTAGTTGTTTAGTATCCAAACCCGAAAGTACCTTTCTAAATAAAGAACCCTTTTTGGTTGAACTACTAACGGAATGTAAACAATAAAAAATTAAAAAAAATGTCAAAAGTAAGTTTTGAAAGTTTATTAGAAGCAGGTGTTCATTTTGGACACATGAAAAGAAAGTGGAACCCAGCGATGTCACAGTACATCTTTGAAGAGAAAAAAGGTATTCACATCATTGACCTAAATAAGACAATAGCTCAATTGGATGTAGCTGCTGCTGCTGCAAAGCAAATCGCTCGTTCTGGTAAAAAAATTCTTTTCGTTGCTACAAAAAAACAAGCAAAAGAAATCATTGCTGATAAAGTTGGGGCTATTAACATGCCTTTCGTAACTGAGCGTTGGACTGGTGGTATGTTAACAAACTTCCAAACAACTCGTAAGTCTATCCGTAAAATGGCTAGCATCGATAAAATGAAAACAGATGGTACTTGGACTACGTTAAACAAAAGAGAGCGTTTGTTTAAAGACCGTCAACGTGATAAAATGGAAAAGAACTTTGGTTCTATCGCTGATATGACTCGTCAACCAGCAGCTATTTTTATCGTTGATATTTTAAAGGAACACATTGCAGTGGAAGAAGCAAGAAAATTGAACATTCCAATCATTGCAATGGTAGATACCAATTCAAACCCTAAATTGGTTGATTTCCCAATTCCAGCAAACGATGACGCAACAAAATCAATTTCTATTATTTTGGATGCTATCACAGGTGCTATCAAAGAAGGTTTGGAAGATAGAAAAACAATGAAAGAAAAAGGTTCTGA
>JAKQEZ010000690.1 GCA_029558435.1 Bacteroidota bacterium | reverse complement strand
TAAAGTTCCTGAAGATATTGTTGCTAGTAATTACAAAGGAACTATTTATGCTGTTTTTGAAGTAGATACCATTGGGAAATTCAAAACATTGTATATCGATGCAGTTTCATCCTCGTTAAAAGAAGAAACGCAAAGAGTTTTTGATGCCTTACCAAAAGTAAAACCAGCAACCTATTCTGGAAGACCAACATTTGCTAAATACACTATCAAAATTGGTATTCCATTGGAAGAACCTTCGCTTTTTGGAACAAAATCAAATGCAATTGCTCAAGATAAAACCAATTCCGTTTTAATTGATAATAAAAAAGAATTAAACGAATTTGAAGCTGTAGCCGAAAACTACAAACCTTTCGAAAATCCGCAATACAAGAGCGATTTGAACGTCGCTTTTACGCATTTGAATTATACCAATTTTGATGCCTTGTTAAATCAAGTTGGGAGTAACAATCACACGGCTACCAAACCGTATTCGTATGCTGAAGTAGCCAAATATTACGATTTTGAAGCGGTGAACCAACAACTGATGAAACAAAAAGACGGTTGGTGGGGACGAAAAATATTCAATGAAAACCTGATTGCTATTCAAGGTGAAAAATATTGGTTTACTCTGAATCCTATTTTTGATTTTCGTGGAGGTAAAGATTTAGATAGTGAAATTTCAAACACATTTGTCAATACTCGAGGAGTTCAAATACAAGGTGCTTTGGGAGAGCAGTTAACATTTACCACATCCATTTACGAAAGTCAAGGAAGATTTGCAGATTATTATAATGCGTATTCCGAAACTTTAGCGCCATCGGGTGGAAATCCTGCAATTATTCCAGGAATTGGTATTGCTAAACGATTCAAAGATGATGCTTATGATTTTCCAATGGCGGAAGCCAACTTGAAATACAAACCCAATGAATTCATAGATTTACAATTGGGCTACGGCAGAAATTTTATTGGTGATGGTTATCGTTCATTGTTGCAAAGTGATGCTACGAGTCCGTATCCGTTTTTTAAAATCAATACGTCTTTTTGGAAAATTAAATATACCAATACGTATATGTGGTTAAAAGACGTG
>JAKQEZ010000688.1 GCA_029558435.1 Bacteroidota bacterium | reverse complement strand
TAAACATTTGTAACTTTAAATAACCTTTTGTGGGTTTAGACACAGGAAGCTTCGTAAGCCCGCCTACGTCTATTTGCAAAACGTTACCTGCTATGTTAAAAAACGACAGTGCATAAAGACAACGACACGTTTTGACGGACTGACAATTTAATTTTGCGGGGAAACGGGGAAGCTGAAAACCGATTAGAGTAAGCATTAACAATTAAAACCATAAAATATGGGACAAATGATTAACAGGGGCAAAGAAATGATTAGAATTAGCCCCAAACAAGCAAACAAAATCGAGTATTCAACCAATGATGGAAGAAGTTGGATGACTCGATATTCAGGTTCATCCTGCGGAGATTTTTCTGACCTAGTAGATAATGGGAAAGAAATTTTGGGAACAACCTCGAAAGGTCTTTACTACTCAACCAATGACGGAAGAAGTTGGATGAAAAGAAGTTAAGCCTCAAAAAACATTATATAAAAGCGGTGCTTGCACCGCTTTTATATTTGTTCTTGTATCAAAAATGACCATTATGAATTCATTTGTTGCCATAGATTTTGAAACAGCGAATCAACACCGTAGTAGCGTTTGTAGTGTGGGTTTAGTATTCGTAGAAGAAAATCAAATAATTGACAGTTTCTACAAACTTATTAAACCAAACCCAAATTTTTATTGCAGTTGGGCGACTGAAATTCACGGCATCAATTTTTGGGACACAGCCAAAGAATTTGAATTTCCTCAAATTTGGACAGAGATAAATTATAGAATTAAGAATTTGCCACTTGTGGCACATAATAGTGCATTTGATGAAAGTTGTTTAAGAGCAGTTTTAAGTTCTTATGGCTTACCAAATCACAGCAATGATTTTTATTGCACTTACAGAGAATCCAAAAGACGATTTCCTGAACTTCCAAACCACCAATTACATACTGTTTCGGAATATTTAGGATTTCATCTTGAAAATCATCACAATGCTTTGGCTGACGCCAAAGCTTGTGCTCATATTGCCCTAAATATTTTTAAAAAGTAAACTAAATGGAAGCATCAACATCAATAAAACAAATGTTAGCAGGGAACAGAATTTTTGTTCCGACTTATCAACGTGCATATTCTTGGGACACAGAATTTGAAAGTAGTAAAACGCTAAAACAAGTAAACACCTTTCTATCTGACTTGGAAGACTACAATCGTAGCACAACAAAATCAAAATACTATTTCGGTCATTTTTTATTTGAAGAAAAAGAAGCCAATAAATTTGGAGTAATTGACGGTCAACAAAGACTTACAACAATTGTGATTTTTCTTTCGGCTCTGTTCTCTCGAATTAAACAAATCAGACCTTTAAATGAAACCGAACAAGAAACTTTTGAAGACATCATTAAAAGAAATTCAACCTATCGTTTTGCAACAGTTGATTATGATAACCAACTTTTCAAAGACTATGTAATTGACCAAATCAAAAAGGACAAAAACGGACTTGAAACAGAATCTGCTAAACGAATTGTGAATGCTTTTGACTTTTTTGCTCAACAACTTTCAAACAAAGAAGAAGCATATCTATTGAAAATGCTTGAAACAGTTCAAAGTGCATCTTGCACAACACACCCAGTTACAGACGAATCTGAAGCAATTCAAATGTTTATCTTTCAAAACAATAGGGGTAAAAAACCTTCAAATTTGGAGATAATTAAAGCTCAATTTATGTTCAATGTTCATCTTTATGGTGGCGAAGAAAAAGAAAGTCTGATAAAAGAAATCAAAGACCGATTTGAAGAAATTTACAAATCAATTTCTTCAATTGAATATCGAATTAACGAAGACGATGTTTTGGTTTACACACTTCGTGTTCATTTCAATTCACTTTGGGAAACTAACGCAATTGACAAAATAAATAAATTGCTTTCGGAAGCAAATCCAATTCCTTTTATTAAGTCATTTACTCAATCACTTGCTATAAGTTTTGAGCATCTAACAACATTTTTCAGCAAAGACGAAAGAGAAAATTTAGAAATTCACTCGCTTGTAACACTTGGCGGAATTGGTATTGCAATGCCGTTTATAATCAAAGCTTACAAATTTGGTTTGCCAATAAATCAAATCAATTTGCTTTGTAGCAAGTTGGAAACAATGGTTTTACGACACAGACTAATCGGAACAAGAGCAGAAATTACGTCACGCTTAAATGATGTTTACCAAAAATTCACTTCTGAAAATCCTGACATTACACCAATAAATGTTAGAATTGATTGGATGAAAACCACACAAGATTGGTGGTGGTCTTATTGGGGAAACAAAGAGTTGGAGCGTTCAATTCAAGGCGGAATAAATCATACGACCGCAAAATATTTACTTTGGAAATATGAAAACCATTTGGAAGGACAAGGTAAAAGTGGTTATTCGCCTACTCGATTTGACAAAATTGAAAAACCAGAATTGGAACATATTGCACCGCAAACTGAAAATCCAGAAACAGGTTATGACAGTTATGATGAGGAATTTGTAAATCAATACATTAATTGTTTAGGAAATTATTTGTTGCTTTCTAAATCACATAATTGTTCAGTTGGTAACAAACCATTTGCTGACAAACTCAATAGTTACAACCATTTGGAACAACAACGAGAAATACAAAAAATGACTTCTGAAATTGCAACTTGGACAAAAGAACTTATTCAACAACGTAAAGACAAAATCGTTAAATTCGTAATTGAAAATGTATAACAGAAAAAAACACAGCAGGTAACAGCAGTTTGGCAAAATGGCGGGTTCAGTGCTAAATT
>JAKQEZ010000683.1 GCA_029558435.1 Bacteroidota bacterium | reverse complement strand
TTAGAGCCAAGTTGTGGAGACGGCGTTTTTTTGGAACAACTGAATGAAAATAATCACAAATTTAATTCTGTTACGGCAATTGAATTTGACGAAATTGAAGCAGAAAAAGCCGACAAAATCATACTGAAAAACAAATCGGTTATTAATTCCGATTTTCATTTGTATTGCAACGAAACAACAAAAAGGTTTAATTTAGTTGTAGGCAATCCACCTTATATTCGGTATCAGTATTTTAACAAAGAACAGCAATCGGAAGCAGATAAAATATTTAATCGAGCTGGTCTAAAATATTCAAAGCTGACTAACGCCTGGGTTTCATTTGTAGTTGGTTCAAGTTTATTGCTTAAAGAAAAAGGGAAAATTGGCTTTGTAATTCCCGCAGAATTACTGCAAGTCTCTTATGCTCAACAATTAAGAGAATATTTGGCTCATTTCTACAACAAAATCAATATCATTTCATTTGAAAAATTGGTTTTCCCTGATATTCAACAAGAAGTTGTTTTATTGCTTTGCGAAAGAAATGGAAGCGGTTCACACTTAATTGAACATTTAGAATTGCGAGATGCTTCCGACCTTGAAAAATTAGACGTAAACAGGTTGAAAAGTCCGACAAAGAAAATAGATTTCAAATCCAACAAATGGACTTACTATTTTTTAGAACAGGATGAGATTAATTTTTTAGAAAACATTGCAGAGCAGAGAAAAATTCCAACAATCGGGAATTATGCTAATGTGGAAGTTGGAATTACCACAGGAGCAAACAATTATTTCACGATTCCATATTCAACCGTTGTATTTTATCAATTAGAAGAATTTGCTCAACCGATGGTTGGTAGAAGTGTTCAGGTAAACAGCGTTATTTTCGACAAAAAGGATTGGTTGCAAAATCAACAAACCGAAGCCAAAGCCAACTTATTGGTATTTCCACCTAAAGAAAAACTAAACGGAAATACTGGCGTAAAAGATTATTTGCAATACGGAGAGAGTATAGGGATAAACAAAGGCTATAAAACAGGTATTCG
>JAKQEZ010000676.1 GCA_029558435.1 Bacteroidota bacterium | reverse complement strand
TTGGAGAGAATCCAAATTCAGATGATTTACATCCAATTGTTATTTCATTGATTGATTTGCTTCCGCCAGATGAAAGAGATAACAATGACATATTTGAACATTAAAGACTATGCAAAGCACTAACCAGATATTAACCAAAGGTCAAGTCATTGATGACAAATACACTGTAACTTTCTTTTTAAAAAAAGGCAATTACGCAGAGTCATATCGTGTAAAAGACAAAGAGAAGACAACCAAGCTTTTGAAACTCTTTTCATATTCTAAATTGCATAGAACACAATTTGACCAAAGTGGTGATGTGCTAGAAATTGAAATTCTGAAAAAGTTGAACCACCCAAATATTGTCAAACTTAGTGACAGCGGTGATCTTATTATTGAAAATCAAAAATACGCTTACGCCATTTTAGATTTTATTAGTGGTGAAACCCTTGCCGACAAAATGAAAAGGGAACAAACCTTTAATCCTTATGAAGCAAAGGACATCATTCTTGGGGTGCTTAACGGTCTGAATTATCTTCATAATCAACAAAACCCAATTATCCATAACGACATTACCAATTTAAACGTGATGTTGGATTTATCGGGACGGGTAACAGTTCCGAAAATAATTGATTTTGGCTATGCAAGATTTTTGAGCCAGTCACATAAAGATTTTCAAAAAGACGGTTTAAATCCTTTCTATTCAGCCAACGAAACATTTAACAAAGTCTTTTCGGTTCAAAGTGACATTTTCTCAGTAGGTGCTTTGTATTATCATTTATTGGTTGGTCTTCCGCCTTGGTTTGTGGAATTGTCCAAATTCAAATCGGATTCAGTGAAATTGGAAGATGCAATTTTGAAGGAGCGAGAAAAGCCTTTACAAGTTGTTAGTTCAGATTCCAAGATTGAAGCCAATACTTTCAATATAATTGCAAAAGCGTTACAACCTGATGCAGAGAATAGATTTAAGAACTTGAAAGAATTTATTCAGGCTGTTAATGGTGAAATTATAGTTGACAATCCTGTGCTTGAAAAATCGGCTCAATCAACCCAAACTTTGAAGTCAGTTAAGAAAGGCGAAGGGTTCAAATCAATTGCAGGAATGCAAGAACTCAAAGACACCATAAAATTGGATGTTATTGACGCTTTGAACGAAAAAGAAAAGTATGCTGAATATGGCTTGACAATACCAAATGGAATGCTTTTATATGGCCCCCCAGGTTGCGGGAAAACATTCTTTGCAGAAAAAATGGCAGAAGAAATTGGATTCAATTTCTATCAAATTAAACCTTCCGACATTCAGAGCAAATGGGTAAATGCTTCACAAGAGAATATCAAAAACCTTTTTGATGAAGCCAGAAAAAACGCACCAAGTATAATTTTCATTGACGAATTAGATGCTTTAGTTCCAAACCGCGACAATTCGAGTGTCAACCATATGAACACTAGTGC
>JAKQEZ010000128.1 GCA_029558435.1 Bacteroidota bacterium | reverse complement strand
CTTTCAGGCGTTGCTTTCATTGACAAATGTTTTATTTCATCAAAATGTGCCCAAAGTTGATGTCCTTTTACTCTGTCAACTCCAAGTTGTGCAGCCAATTTCACGATGTCTGCCAATTCGTGCATATTGTTTTGCATAAAGGTTAGCTGAAAGGTTACTCGGCAGTAATAACCAGTATTTGTAAAATGTTCATCACGAATACGGATAAACTCTTTCACATTTGATACTGCTTGTTCAAAGTCAATTCCTTTCATTACTTTTTGCGAAGTTTCGGCTGTAGCTCCGTTCCAACTTATTTTTACATCCGTTGTAATTGGAACAATCAGTTTCGCCCACTCGGTAACGGATTTCTCTGTTGTTTTTGGGAATGTTCCGTTGGTTGTCAAATTCATTTTGATGTTGTATTTGTAACACAAATCAATGAAGTGGGCAAAATGCTTGTAGATTAAAGGTTCGCCCATTGTGGACGGTATCATTTCCGTAACACCGATTTTTTTCGCTTGCTCAAAAATGGGTTCTAACCATTCTTTGGGCATTCTGCGATGTTTACCGCCTAATTTCTCTTTGATATAAGTTGAAAACGGGCTGTGTTCTTCGCACATTGTGCAACTCAAATTACAATCTTCAGGATTTGTGTCAAGCGTAACACGCCAAAGTTTGTAAATGAATTTGCTGTATATCTTTTCTAAATCTTTGCAATGGTCTTGAATATTTGGAACGCTGCCATCAGGAGAATACAAATAACCTTTTTCTCCTAATGTTTTCATTTTATCTGGATTTGAAACAGCAAATATCATCTGCTCTGCCAACGAATTTATATTGCGATGTTCAAACAAAAGTCCGTTTACATTGTGCTGAACATATTCTTTCATTCCGCCAAAGTTGGCTGTAATTACAGGAACTTTACACGATTGTGCTTCGTGAATAACAAGGGGTGAATTTTCGCCCCAAATGCTCGGAACTACAATACAATCAACATTTGAAAAAACATCATTCGCCAAATTGTGATTGATGTATTCACCTGCGAACTCAATTTTATTTTTTGAATTGCTGGCAAGCAACTTTAATGCTTTTGTGCTTTGTCCGTTTTCTCTGCCGTAAATTTTCAGTGATGCGGGTTCGTCAATTTGTTTGAATGCTTCAATCAAATCGTTCACACCTTTTGCGGGGATAAGAGTTCCAATGTATCCAAAAGTGAAATTTGTTTTTTCCTTTGATTTTGTTGTTTGCGTTAAATACTCTGTTGGGAAACCATAATCAAGGTAAGCGATTTTATTTTCAGGAACAAAAAATTCATTAATAAATCTGTTTCGTAAATATTGCGATGGGGCAATAAATAAATTTACTTTATCAATGATTGATTTTGTTTCAGCCATTCGCTGGTATATCCAATTGCTCCAATTTTCAATGTCTGCATTTTCGTTTTCTTCTCGTCCACTGAAATAAACTTTGTAGCAATCAGTCGCACATTTTTTGTCGTCTTGCTTTTCACAAAGTTGAAAGTTGTTGGCTTTGCCAATGCTTCGTTTAAGGAATTGTCCTCTTGGACACATTAACCAAAAGTCGTGAAGCGTGTAAATAATTGGGATGTTGAGTTTGTTCAGTTCGTCAATTAAACCAGTTGAAAGATGATTTACGTGTCCGATATGTGCGATGTCGGGTTTGATTTGCTTCACTAACTCCGAAAAGTTGTCGTCCATCTGTTTGTGTCGATAACCGTCCTTGCCTTGTGGATTATTTACGAAATAGAAATCAAGATTATCTGTTTTGTTTTCGTGTCGTATTGTAAAGTCGGGTGAGTAGGGATTTTCCTCTCTTGTGAAAACAGATACTTTATGCTTTTTGGAAAGTTCGTTGCAAATAGATTGAC
>JAKQEZ010000125.1 GCA_029558435.1 Bacteroidota bacterium | reverse complement strand
CAAGCTCTATTAGCAGATACAACGGTAAAAATGGTATCGGGCTTTTAATCAAAAAACAAAGCGATGGTAATGCTGTTGATGTTTCTAAATTAATCAAAGCACAATTTCAAACCATTGAAAAGAACAATGCTTCTAATAATGTAAAATTTGTTGTAACTGATGATAGCACGGATAATACCATTGCTGCTGTAAATTCGGTGGTGTTTGATTTGATTTTGGCGGTTATTTTGGTTTCTATCGTAATGCTTTTGTTTTTGAGAAGCTACCGAAATTCTTTGATTGTTGCCGTTGCTATTCCTACTTCATTGATTACTGCTTTTGGAACAATGTGGTTATTGGGCTACACGCTTAATTTGATGACACTTCTTGCAATGTCTTTAGTGATTGGTGTTTTGGTGGACGATGCCACGGTAGTTTTAGAAAATATTCAACGCCATTTGGATATGGGAAAAGACAAGCGAAAAGCCGCTATGGACGGACGAATGGAAATTGGCTATTCTGCTTTGTCTATCACTTTGGTGGATGTGGTCGTTTTTGTACCTATCCTTTTCTTACAGGTTTTTGTTGCCGATATGCTCAAACAATTTTCTGTTGTAATTATTGTAACGGTATTAACGAGTTTGTTAGTCGGGTTTACACTTACACCTTGGTTAGCTTCCCGAATTGGAGAGAAAGAAAACCTCCAACCGACCAATTTTTTCAACCGATTTTTACTTTGGTTTGAACATCAGTTGGATAAATTTATAGCGTGGTATGGCGGTAAGTTAGATTGGGTTTTAAAACACAAACTCATTTTTACAGGCTTCGTGATTTTTCTTTTTATTGGAACTGCCGTAATGATGAAGCAGGGAATTATCGGTAAAGAACTCATTGCAACGGGAGACCAAGGGAAGTTTCGTTTAGGATTAGAATTTGATAAAAATACTTCCATTCAACAAAACAATTTGATTTCAGAAAAAATTGAAAGATACATATTACAACAACCCGAAGTAGCCACTTTGTTTAGTAATGTTGGTGGACCGAGTACAGGGATAGGGAGCTTGGGAGTTGGTTCTGCAAATAAATCCGAATTTACTATTCAATTAAAACCTAAAAAAGAAATCAATCACCTTTCCACCGAAAAGTTTATGACTGATTTGCGTAGGGATTTACAAGAAAAATTTTCAAGTATTAATTATTCGATAAGTGGTTTAGGTTTAATTCCAAAAACAGCACCTATTGAAATTACATTGAGTGGTTCAGAACTAAATCAGGTAATGCAAACGGCACAAAATTTAAAATCAGTAATTGAAAAAATCCCCGGTGCAGACAATGTTCGCTTATCTGTAGAAGTAGGAAGTCCAGAGTTAAAAGTGATGCCCGACAGAGATAAAATGCAACGCTTAGGCTTGAATACTGCTTATGTGGGAATGAATTTGCGTACTGCTTTTTCTGGAAACGATGATGCTTCGTTGACGGAAAATGGAACAGAATTTCCTGTACGAATTTGGTTAGATAAATTCAGTCGTCAAAATTATGATGATATTAATAATTTGAATATTGTCAATCCGATGGGTGTTCCAATTGAAGTTTCGCAGTTTGCTAATATTGAAAAAGACAATTCTCCCTCATTATTAGAACGAAAAGACCGACAACCAGCCGTTACCTTAACTGCTGATGCTTTGGGTCGTCCTTCTGGAACTGTTGCCGATGAAGTTGTAGCTTATGTAAAAGATAATCCTTTACCCAATGGCATTGAAATGACTTGGGGAAGCGATATTAAAAGGCAAAATGACAGTTTCGGAGCGTTAGGTTCCGTTCTTATAATATCATTTATTCTTATTTATCTCATTATGGTTGCTTTGTATGATAGCTATATCTATCCATTTGTAGCTTTATTTGCCATACCTGTTGCAGCTATTGGTGCATTTTTAGCCTTGAATTTATCGTTAAGTCATTTAAGTTTATTTGCGTTGTTAGGTTTGATTATGTTAATGGGATTAGTAACCAAAAACTCGATTTTAATTGTTGATTTTACCAATCAATTAAAAGCCGAAGGAAAACCGTATCGTCAAGCCATCATTGAAGCTAGCAAAGGCAGAATGCGACCTATTTTAATGACGACTTTATCAATGGCAATCGGAATGTTACCGATAGCATTAGCCACTGGAACATCAGCCGAATGGAAAAACGGATTGGCGTGGGTAATTATCGGAGGCTTACTGTCTTCATTGGTGTTGACCATTTTTTTAGTGCCGATGGTGTATTACGGAGTGGATAGAGTAATAGAAAAATTCAGTAATAAAAAATCAATTTAAAATGAAGCAAATACTTATCCTGTTTTCCGTATTTTCATTCTTGTTTCTTTCATCATTTTCGAAAACAAAAGAAGAATACAGTTTGACGATTGTCGTAGAAAACTTACGAAACTCAAAAGGTGTTTTACAAGTAGCATTATACAACAAAGACGGCTCAATACCAGATGAACAGTACAAAAACTACTACAAACTTCAGACTACAAATATTGAGAGCGGAAATGCCGAAGTTACTTTTAAAAATCTCCCGAAAGGAAAATATGCTATAAACATTTTGCACGATGAAAATAAAAATGGCAAAATTGACAAAGGTTTAATCTTGCCCAAAGAGGGAATTGGCTTTTCAAACTATTCATCTATAGGATTAACCAATCGTCCAAATTTTAAAAAAGCAAGTTTTGAATTATTTCAAGACAAAGAAATTAAAGTAAAAGCGATTTATATGTAAGCCAGATACAGGTAAAAGCACATTTGCAAGCCACACAAGTCCAAGCCCAGACCAAAGCTTGCAAAAGAGCTTTCGCCTCTCCAACACAGACAAAAATTAAATTAAAAAAATCCTTCCCTTCAAAATTTAAAAATACGCAACCGCACAGACTTACACAGCTTTGAAACATAGTATTGACAATGGTTTACAACGGTGGACGACAATAACCACTGGCTATAATCGAGTAGCCCGCCCCGCCAGCATGTGCTGACAGGGAGAGGCTCTCACACCACTAAGCGTACGGGTCGCGTACTTAGCGGTTCACAGATAGATGGGTTTAGTGTTGTGTAAACGTCCAACAAACTTTCGTAGCCT
>JAKQEZ010000124.1 GCA_029558435.1 Bacteroidota bacterium | reverse complement strand
AGGCTACGAAAGTTTGTTGGACGTTTACACAACACTAAACCCATCTATCTGTGAACCGCTAAGTACGCGACCCGTACGCTTAGTGGTGTGAGAGCCTCTCCCTGTCAGCACATGCTGGCGGGGCGGGCTACTCGATTATAGGGCGTTTTTCTCTTTTGTCGTTGTGTCAACTGTCCACTCAAATTGTAATTCATTTAGCTTGTCAATTCGTTCTTGCAATAATGTTTTTCTTTTGTAACCACGTCTTTGAAGTCCAACCCAAATATTTAATTCTTTGTCAAAAGACTTTGAAACTCGGCAGTCGCCATACTGATTTTTATACTCACTTAATAGCTCATAAAAAATATTCCAACGTGCTTCTTTAGTGTCTTCCCTTGATAGTCTTAAACCTAATTTTTCCAATAAACTTTCTTGTTCTTCACTCAATTTGCTGTGTCTGTAACGTTTTTGTTGATTAAAAATCCAATTTCCGATTTTTGGATAATCTTTATTGTCTTGATTAATTTCGTTTATATTAACTCCGCTTTCCTTGAGCTTTTTAAGTTGGTCAAAATTTTGTCGCCATTCAGTTGTTATATGGCTTTTTTTATTACCTGTCGTTTGTGCTTCCGAGCGAAGAATAACACCCGTCATACCAATTCTCTCTAATTTCTCTTTGTTTTCTGGTTTTGTCCCACGTTTTTTAACGCTATATACAAATTGTCCAAGTGAAACACCATCAGCCGTATAGCTTAATGGAACATCAAAATTTCCAAATTCTTCTTTATATTTTAAAAGTCTTTGAATTTTCTGATTGAAATCGTGTTCATCCAAATCCCAAATTATTCCTTCAGCTTCTAATAATTCAATCCTGTCTTGTGATAAAATTCCTTGTTTACGATATACTGCTTGGTCATTTCGCCACTTGCCAAGTTTGTATTCATCAGTATTTCTTTTCTGCTTTGGTTCTCTTTTGTGCTTTTTCTTGAAGTCTGAATATTTGGCTAATGTTTCTAACCATTGGTCATCGTGTTTTACTGTCAACCCTGCATTTCTTGGACCTACTTCCCAACTAAAATTAATTTCTTCTAATTTCTTAATTCGGTAATCAGTCATTCGCTGGTCACCCTTTTTCTTAAAATGTCGCTGCATAGCGACAAAGTTTGAAAGTCTATAAAAAGGGTCGTTTCGGTCTTTACGTCTTGGCACATCTGAATGACCGTTTTCAACGAAATACGTTTTCAATTCTTGATAATATCCTTCCCAAATTTTATCAAAACGAATTTGGTGTCCGTCACCAAAAGAAAAACCAATTTCTATTAGTTTTTCTAAATGTTCTTCGGGAATTCTCTCTTCTCTGTAAAGTGCTTTTTGTTTTACATACCATCCATAAAGTGTTGGATTTTCAAAGTCTCTCGGAACAATTACTGTATTGTATTTTGATTTAAATTCTTTGAATTTTTGGAAGTTCTCAGGCCACATTGCAAAATAATGTTCTGTAAGAGCAATTGTCCTTGGTAAATATTCTTTCTGTTCGGTTTCACTGTCAACATTTTCAAGTTCTTCGAGGTCAACAGTAGGTGCTTCAATTGCAGTAAAAAGGTCATTTCCTTCTTCGTCTGTAACATTGGTTTTCTCCTTTTCTTCTTCGTCTTTGAAAATTCTCTTTTCGGGGAGAATTAGTTCTCTATCTGTTAAATACTTAATTAGAGCAGTATTTAATTTTTGAAGGTTTTGATTGTCTTTACCAAAGAATGAGGCAAAGTATTCTTCTATTTGTTTAAGGAGTTTTGTTCCTTGAAAATTTCCGGAAACAAAATCCATTGCCAATGAAGCTTCAATGTTGTTAAACAGTCCTGGTCTTGTAAGATTGGAAGAACCTAAAATTACTCTATTTGCCTTGTCCCCGCGAAAAATGTAAAGCTTTGGGTGGTAAATAGCCCTTGTTCGCTTTGTCGGATTGTAATAAATGTATGTGTCAATATTTCTATTTAGAAGTTCGAGTAACGCTTCTCTTGAAGTTCCTTTGTCGTCAACTCCTAAATAAAATTCGATTTTTCTATATCGTTCTTTTACTGCTTCAAGTTCGTCAATAAAAACTGATAGTCCTGATAAAGTTGTAAATGCAACAAAACATTGAAAAGTGTCAAAATTTTTGTCTTGGAAAGATTTGTGCAAATAGTTTCCTACGGTCGTGTCGTGTTCGTCAAAAAGTCCGTGTCCTAGGAATTCAAATTTCATTGCTGTGTCGTCTTTTTAAAATGCCCTATAACGGTTTGCAGCTACCCGAAGGGCGGGACTTTTACCGCAAAACTTGATTTGAAAAACTAATATGGGATTAACCATAAAACTGTCTTTGGAACACAAAACCCCGCCTTTTGGGTAGGTGCTGTTATAGGGCGTTTTTCTTTCTGTCCTTGCAATTTTATTCATGCGTTATGTCTATTGCTGAAATTGTCAAATCTTGTGCACCATTTTTCCAAATACTGTTTCCGAGGTCAATCAATTTTTGTTTGTCACTTTCGATTACCCTTGCGAAAATGTTGCAGGCGTCCAGTCCCTTACCTTCACCATAATAAATTCCAAAACAGTTAGCTGTCTTTGTCCTTGTGGGTTTTGTCGGTCCTAATACCACTTCGCCTGGTTCTGTGAATACTGATGCGTTTTCTTGAATTATGTCAAGTTGAGGAACATGGTCAATCCAAATTTCTTGTCCAGAAATCCTAGCATGGTAAAACGTCCTTGTAAATGGCAATATGTCAACAAACGCTTTTGATGTCACAGGTGCATCATCTATGTAGAATTCGAATTTTATTTCTTTGTTGTCCGATGTAGTTATTTTGAATCCAGTCATATTCGAAAAATTAAAAGAGTTTTGTCATTTCATAATCGAGAATTACATGACCATTTTCAAATCTGTTTATCAAGTCTTTGGTAATGTTAAATCCATATTTTTGATAGAGCTGAATTGTTTTTTTATTTTGTCGGTTAACTGTTAAGGATATATGGGCAATTTTAAGTTCTTCAGCACGATTGAAAATTAAATCTATGGCTTTAGACCCAAATCCTTTTCCTCTCTTATCTTTTAGTATATACAATTTGCTCAATATCATTTTTAAATTTACTTTGTCAATTTAATACCTATGTATCCAATTGCATTATTATTGTCGTATATAAGGTAATATTCATATCCATTATCTATTTGTTCTTGAATGGCTTTGACCGTTTGAAATTTCTGAACAAAAAAAAATTGTGGTCGTGAGGAATTACGTCTGAATAGAAGTCTGGAATAATCTCGAACGCCAATTTTTCTATTTTTTCATAATCACCTGGATTTCCTGCTCTTATTATACTCATGTTTTGAAATTATTTTTGTCGTCCTTTAATATGCCCTATAACGGTTTCGGGCTTTGCGTTCGGGCGGGTTTCGGAGCACAAAGTTTCAATTTATTACTAAAGTTCAATAGAGGCACAAAGCTCCAAATTTGCACGTCAGCCCGCCTGACGCAAAACCCGTGTGTGTGCTTTGCATGAGCATAAGCACACGCTAATTCAAGCTATCATAAAATTCCAAAAATGCAAATATATTTTGTGATAAGCAAGTTTAGCGTGCGCTTTTATTTTC
>JAKQEZ010000628.1 GCA_029558435.1 Bacteroidota bacterium | reverse complement strand
AACGTGCCGCGGCTTTGCGTTCGGGCGGGTTTTTTAGCACTAACCTTGATACGAAGCCGAAAGCTCAAATTTAGCACAAATGTTCATACGAAGCACGTCCGCCCGCCTGACGCAAAACCGCTGTTAGCAGCATACTCTTTTCTTTCGGGTTACAATTTTTTGTTCTTTTCAAGTCGTCTAAATCCGTAGTAAATTAGTATTATGCAAAGAACAAGTCCGATTATTGCGGGGATAAGAATTGATTTTCCCGCTTCACCAGCATTGTAAATGCTCCAAACAATTTTTCCTGTCGCCATAAGCACTACTACACCAAGTCCCATTAAAAGACTTCGTTTCCAAAACGCAAGTCCAAGTGCAATGAACGAAACAGGAACGGTCAAAACCAACAGCCATTTTTTATAGTCCCATTTTGCGTTGAGCCAATCTTGTTCAAATTGCAGAAACATTTTCACTTGTTCGCTTATTGTTTCGGGTCTGCTGAACCAAAACATACTTGTAAAAAGGCAAAATATAGTTATTGAAATTCCCGTCCAACTTCGTTTGTATGCAAAAAAGCAAAATGGTATCAAAAAAACAGGGCGAATAAACCAACTCATTTGGTTTTGGTGTCGCTCAAAAACCCAACTTAAAAACGTTTCGCTTGTCATTGCGGTTACAATAAACGCAATAGTCAACAACCCAAAAATAAGTGCTATTGATTTGTCATATTTTGATACAAATTCTTTCATTTTTTGTTCATTTGTGTTGTCAATTTGTCAACCCGAGAGCTGTCGTTTGCGGGTCGTCCGTAGAGTTGCTGCTAACGTTTCGTGTTTATTTGCGTGCTGGGATTTCGAAGCGCGTCACTGTCCCAACTTGCCGAACGAAATTAAGAAAACTAAACGTAAAATTAAGATTACACCCCAGCATGAAATAAACATTGTGTTAGCAACTGTTGGCGTGAAGGTCGGGTGGGATGAAGTGTCTTAGGAATTGCAAAGATTTGCGAACTCGTTGATACAGTCTTTTATGAAATGATTGGTTTGGTGCGGTTGGTGGCCAATTGTTGCTAACGTTCGGCTATAAGGCGTTTGTTTTACCAAAATAAAAATAAACAAAGAAAACAAATGCCTTATAGCCTTTGTTAGCACCAGTACCGCATCACTACTTTTGATTTTGTACTATTATCACATAGTCAATTGCTGATTGAAGACGTTCTTTACGAGTCTTCAGTCCGTCAGTTTTGAAATACGCAATGTCGGTGGACATCTTATCAAAATCACTGAATTTTGTTCCTAAGGAACTGAATAGTCCGCGACTGGCTACGTATTCAGTTTTGTCTCCTAACTTTGAATCACAATTAATGTATTGTCTGCTAATTGAGGTAACCTTTCCATAAAATGGTGATTCAGGTGATTTATGCAACAACGTAGTCAGCGAAGTACGTGTTTTATTGACATGTGAAATTCCATACTGTGCGAAGAAATTCCCTCTATTGAATTCTTTGATAGATCGTAATATGTTTTTGTAAGTCTCCTTGTCCCTTGTTATTTGAGCAGTAAGTGGAACTTTGTTTCCTGCCATTAGATTTAATGTGAGTAGATTTGACGAAATGTCATTTAGAAAAGCACTGTCTTTTAAATTTATGAGCTCTTCAAGTTTCAAATTTAGTCCTGAAATATTTTTGTCTGTTTCCTTGTTATTAAGTTGATCAATAAGGTTTTTAATAATTCGATTTGTATTTTCTTTGTATTCAGGTTTAGCGGCTAGAATATCCTTGATTACGTAACTATAAACTTCAATCCAGTCAAAATCAAATCCGAGAACCATTATTTTGTCCGTTGGATTTCTTTCTTCATTAAATACCCTTAATGCTTTCCAAAATTCAAGTTCACTGAAATAATAAGTACTAAATTTTAATAGAGATTCGTCACCAGTTGACAAATATTTATTAGCAATGTATGCCGCTGCAGGTCCGGCTTCTATTACCAAGTATCTTACATTATTATTTTTATATGTATGCGTTAGAAATTGATATTTAAGTGTCATGTTACTAGATACACCATGAAGTTCTCCGCACATGATGAATTTAGCTTCTTTATCAATGCTAATATGGATGTTGTCATCGAAACCGGGAGTCAAAGGAATTAATAAGTCCGATATGTCATTGCCTTCTATTTTTTGGCTATAACAGTTTAAAGTCATAGTCATTGTCAGAATAATGATTAGTAGTCCTTTCATGTCTTTGCGGTATTGGTGCTAACGTTTGTGTTTATGACGTTGTGTTGTTAAAAATAATAAACGTCAGACCGATAACACAATGGCATAAACACTTTGTTAGCAGCTGGCCCGTCAGTCTAATTTTCCAGTATTGCCCCAAGTCTTTGAAAATCTCCTGACTGTCCAAACTCGCTCCAGTCCTTGTCTGTCCCTGCAATTATACTGTCCCCACAGTCAAAACAAACTCGTGCAAATCCAATTGTTTTCCCTTGTCTTTTAAAAATTAAGATGTCTCTGTATACGGCAGCACAAAGTGTATATATGGCATTATCATGTTTTCTTTCGCAGAAGATACTATTAAGCTGACCGAGTTTATCTTTTTGAATCTCCTTTTTTGTGAAACCGAATTTTTCTATGTCCAAAAAACTTGTCGTGTCCGGTATTGTGTCCGGCTTGTTGTTCATTAGTAATCCTAGAAGTTTACTCTGATCAAATGTTAAAGTATCCAATTCAATTAATCTAAAAACGGAGTCTTCACTAATTGATGTTGAAAAATGCTCTACTTGGTCAAAGATAAAGTAAGGACTGCAATCAACTTTATTGTTTGTATTTCGATTACAACCAATTGTCGTTAAGAAGAGAATTGCTGTCAGAAGGCGAGTTGTCATTCTATTAGGGCTTGCTGCTAATGTTTGTGTTTGTGCAGTGCATGGTATAGGAGCGCTAAAAAATGGAGCGTAGCGGAATGTTTAGCGTGACCTACACGTCACTGTCAACCGTGACCAAACGTAATTTGAAAACCAATATACAAATTAACACCGAACCCCTGCATTGCACAAGCATGTTGTTGGCGGTCGTTTTCTTACTCCTTTATAACTCTTGTTCCAGAAAGTCTATCATGTATTCCGTTAATTGTTACCAAATAGGAGAAATACTCAAATGGAATACTTCTACTCAATGTTCTCCAAAGTATTTGAGTGAAATTCGGTTTGTCCCCAGTCTGGGTAACAACTTTTGTTTTTGTTAAAATCTTACCAAGTGTTCGTTGAAAATAGAACTCTGTCAATAGGTAGTAACCCCAAAAAGTAGGAAATGCAATTATTAATGGTATTATTGTTATTAGCTCTCCTTTTTCGACCTCATACATCTGGTCAAATCCAAGTAAGTTTAATCCAAAACTTAAAAGAATCCAGATAGCAATTATTGAAATCATATCAACTATACTGTTGGCAAATCGGACCCATTGTCCAGCCAAGTTTACTCTTGAATCATTCATGTGGTATTTATAAAGTTATCCGGAAAGTGACCACCAGCCAAAAAATGTTTGTGAAGGACGGGGTATAAAATCAATTTCTTTGCCCAACGCACGAAGTTTATAGAAAGTACGAAAACCTAACAAAGCACATTGCCCTGCCTTTTCGCAAACATAATGTTGGATGCCAGCGCTTTTGCTTCGCTATTTGAGTTTTTTAAAATAAATCTCACACAGATCTTATTTTTCACACGACAATAAACCAATTTCTACCACTATCAAAACTAAATTTTGCTTTCCCAGACCAATTCACGTGCTTTAGTTTTATAATTTATCAAAATTTTTAATTCACTTGCTGTAAGGCTGACAACTTTCGCCTTTTTTTTCATACGCAATTTCAGGATGATTTCACCTTTTTTGTTCTCTACCCAAATTCCTTCTTTCAAATTTTCAATGCCTTCGGTGGCTATCCACCTCCCGTTGACTTTAAACTCGATTTCTGTATCTCCTGGTAGAGAGTTGTGTGTGCCTATTCCACTCATTTCATCACTTTTCAAAACCCATTTCTTTTGGGTAAGTAATTCTTTGCTCATGGTTTGGGCAAACGCAAAGGTTGAACAAAAAAGAAAAATCAAAGTAAATGTAAGGATTTTCATATTTGCGAATATTTAGAAATGTTAAACAGTTAAATGCGTTACTCAATTCGTTTGATATGTCTTTTTAGTATTGTTCGTTGAGCTGTCAAGTCGAAACTGTATCAGTTTTTTTATACTTAAATTTTTAAATTTTACGCTTGTTACAAACGTTTCATTTTGAAATGTTGCGGCTAGCGAAGCAAGTCATTATCCAACGTTATAATACGAATATAGCAGTTTGTACTTAACGGAACAGGCGTCAACCTCTAAATTTTCAAAGTTGGTGTCGGCCGTTCGTTTTGACCTTAGACGAATTTCTTTGTCATACGTGTTGGTGGAAATAAAACTATCCCAGCAATAGGTACTCCAATCAAGGCTATCAGGTACCTAAAGAAAATAAACACTGCCGCTCCAGTCACACATTTTGGGTCGTCTGATCTGAAATTGTAAGCAAGTACACGAGTAGAAAGAAATGTTGCTACAACTGGAACAATCAGTCCGACCAGAGTACATCCCACAATTGCAACTCCAAAATCCGTCCGATTAATTCTATTCCTCCTTCGTCCAATCAAAATAAGAATGGTCAAAGGTGTCAATATTTTCAAAGTCGGAATTATCAGTCCTAGGAGTATTCCCATGTCTTTAATTCATTTTAGTTGTCATCGGTTTTTGTCGTTAGCTCTTCACTGTCCATGCCAAAATGACCGCCAACTCTCAAATATACGCAACTCCATATAATACCCAATTTATCAATTCTCAGACTATCAGCTCGTTACAGAAAAACATGTATTCAAAAGTAGCGTATATCCAACATAGTACGCACCTGTCATTATGTCTCTTCTTTACC
>JAKQEZ010000645.1 GCA_029558435.1 Bacteroidota bacterium | reverse complement strand
GTCGCACACGCGTAATTGAAAACGGAATTGTTTTTGAAAAAGGCGGCGTGAATATCTCAGCCGTTCATGGCAAATTACCTGATACGATGCAAAAAATGTTCGGAGTAGGTGAAGCGGATTTTTTCGCTTGCGGATTGAGTTTAGTCATTCATCCAAAAAATCCAATGGTGCCAACGGTTCATGCGAATTGGCGTTACTTTGAAATGTACAATGAGAATGGAGAAATCATCAACCAATGGTTTGGTGGCGGACAAGATTTAACACCGTATTATCTGTTTGAAGAAGATGCGAAACATTTTCACCAAACCTGTAAAACGGCTTGCGACAAACATAATCCTGAATTTTATCCGAATTACAAAAAGAAATGTGATGAATATTTTTGGAACTCCCATCGCAATGAAGCAAGAGGAATTGGTGGTTTGTTTTTTGATTATTTAAAAGAAACCGAAACCATGAAAATGGAAGATTGGTACAATTTCGTAACTGAAGTTGGAAATTCCTTCTTACAAGCATATGTTCCAATAGTAGAAAGAAGAAAAGATTTATCTTATACCGAAGCACAAAGAACTTGGCAAGAAATTCGCCGTGGTCGTTATGTAGAATTCAATTTGGTTCACGATAAAGGAACTTTATTTGGACTAAAAACCAACGGAAGAATCGAAAGTATCTTGATGAGTTTACCACCACATGTACAATGGGTGTACGACCATCATCCAGAACCAAACAGCGAAGAAGAAAAATTATTAAAAGTATTAGCAAAGCCAATTGAATGGATTTAGCTACAAAGGTTTAACAACCTGAAACTTGAAACTTGAAACAAAAATAAAAATATGTTCCCATTACGAAGAAATAGAAGATTACGCGTTAACGAAAGCATTCGTTCTTTAGTTCGTGAAACCGTTTTAACTCCAAATGACTTTTTAGTGCCATTATTCGTTGTAGAAGGCAAAGGCGTTAAAGAAGAAATTCCTTCTATGCCCAATTATTTCCGTTACAGTTTGGATTTATTGGAACAAGAAGTAAAAGAACTTTGGGCAATGGGTTTGAAATCGGTTTTGGTATTTGTAAAAGTGCCGGATAACTTGAAAGACAACAAAGGAACCGAAGCGTTAAATGCCAATGGATTAATGCAACGCGCCGTTAAAACCATCAAAAATGCCGTTCCAGAAATGATTGTGATGACGGATGTAGCTTTGGATCCGTACTCGTCTTTTGGTCACGATGGTATCATTGGTCACGGACAAATTTTAAACGATGAAACTTCGACAGTTCTAGCTCAAATGGCGCTTTCTCATGCCCAAGCTGGAGCGGATTTTGTAGCACCAAGCGATATGATGGACGGTCGAATTTTGGAAATGAGAGAAACTTTGGAAAACAACGGATTTTTTAATACGGGAATCATGAGTTATAGTGCTAAATATGCTTCGGCTCATTATGGTCCTTTTCGTGATGCGTTGGATTCTGCACCGGTGGATAGGCAAGAAGTGCCAAAAGACAAAAAAACCTACCAAATGGACTACCACAACCGCAATGAAGCCATCAGAGAAACCCGAATGGACATCGAAGAAGGTGCGGATATTGTGATGGTAAAACCAGGAATTGCCTATTTGGATATCGTTAGAGAAATCAAAAATATGAGCGAAGTTCCTGTTGCGGTTTACCAAGTTTCTGGAGAATATGCGATGATTAAAGCCGCTACTGAAAGAGGTTGGCTAGATCATGATGCCATTATGCTTGAACAAACTACCGCTATCAAAAGAGCAGGAGCTGATGTTATTGCTTCGTATTTTGCAAAAGATATTGTGAAATTGTTGAAATAAAATACTTTATAATTTGCTGCGAATTTTTTATTCCAATGGAAATTCGTGGCATTTTTTTATTTTATAGAATTATATTCTATATTTGTTACATCAATAAACGCCAAAATTAAATTACACGCCATGACACAGAACGACTTGTTCTATTTGCTTGCGTTGCAACAAGTAGAAGGAATTGGAACTATTACCGCAAAAAAATTACTGCAACATTTCGGTTCTCCCGAAGCTATTTTCCAAGCGAAAAAAACCGAATTAGCTAAAATCGATGGCATTGGAAAATCAACCATTGCTAATCTTCACAAAAAAGACGGTTTCGAACAAGCTGAATCTGAAATTTTATTTTTAGAAAAGGAAGATATCAATGTTTTTTCTTTCCAATGCAACGAGTATCCAGACCGACTAAAAAATTGTCATGATGCGCCATTATTATTGTTTCAATCGGGGAATGTGGATTGGAATAATTCCAAAATCATTAGTATTGTCGGCACAAGACAAATCACCACTTATGGAGCGGAATTTACCAAAAAGTTATTGGAA
The DNA here is from genome assembly GCA_029558435.1 of Bacteroidota bacterium. Next base: position 586 of record JAKQEZ010000645.1, on the reverse strand, counting down.
GAATTAGAACCCTTAAATCCAATAATTGTTAGCGGTTTTGCTTACGGCGTTGATATTGTGGCACATCAAGCAGCGATGGAACACAACTTGCAAACGATTGGTGTTTTAGCTCACGGATTGAACCAGATTTATCCTAAAACCCACAAAAAATACATGGCAAAAATGCAAGAAAATGGCGGTTTCTTGACCGAATTTTGGACATATTCCAAACCCGATAGAGAAAATTTCGTCAAACGCAATCGCATTGTGGCTGGAATTAGCGAAGCAACCATTGTAGTTGAAAGTGCCGAACGCGGTGGTTCCTTGATTACTGCCGAAATTGCCAATGATTATAACCGAGAAGTTTTTGCCGTTCCCGGAAGAGCAACCGATAAATACAGCCAAGGTTGCAATAATTTGATTAAAACCCAACGCGCCCAAATGATCACTTCGGCAGCTGATTTGATTTATTTACTCAATTGGGATATCAAAAACAAAACAACAGTTGAAAACAAAGCCATTCAGAAACAACTTTTTGTAACCCTAAGCGAAGACGAACAAAAAATCTACAACTATCTACAAACCAAAGGTAAAGAACTCATGGATA
>JAKQEZ010000560.1 GCA_029558435.1 Bacteroidota bacterium | reverse complement strand
GAAAGTCATTACATAAAACTTATAATCTTTGAAGACATAGCCCAAGCCGCCATCAAAAGCCCAATGCCATTTTGTTATTTCCTTTGTTACATCGTCGCGTTCATCGATCACAAAGTAATATTCTTTGCCATCGTAAGTCATGATATCGACTTTTTCTTCTGGGAAGCCTGTTTCTATTCCTTTTTCCAACCTCCATTCAGATAATATTTTACCTGACACAGAACTTGAAGCTTTGACTTCTTTTGTTCCCTCAATGGATGATATGATAAACATTGCTCCAGCACATAGAATTGCAATAATTATTCCAATAGATGCTGTAATCCAAGATCGAGTTTTGTTATAAACATCTGCAATATTGATATTCTTTTTAATGCTTTCATCGATATTTTTATACGCTTCCATCTAAACCCTCCTTGTTACTCGTTTGTATTGCTATCGCTCTTGCCATTGATTTGGCATTGATGTCTGCTGTTTCGGTTTTGTCTTTGATGCGTTCCCACTTTTTAATTTTAGGATTGATCCAAACATCATGCAAAAATAAACCAAGAGCGGCAACTAAACTAATAAATGTTAGTTGGTATAAAATCTCTCTCAAAAAGTAAAACAATAAGCAAAGAGCAAACATCCCAACTGATAAATACTTGCTTCTTCTACCCTCAGCTTTGTTTTGGTTATTTAATTTTAACAAAATAATAAATATAAAAATAATAATTCCTGCAAAACCAACAGTATTATCAAAAGCGTTCTTCGCTCTTGTCCCAAAATAAACATCCCATTGGATGATCCCTAAAATGATTATCGGAACAAATGGAACAATTAAATCTAAAATCTTCCATAGCAACAACCTTTTTTCAGGTATAATGTCTTTTTTTATCTTTTTAGGCATTTGTTTATACCTCTTTTTTGATTATTTTATTTGTAAGTTCGTCGGTTACTTTGATTGCTTTTTCTAATCTTTGTGCTTCTTTTTCTTGCAATTCTTTTAGTTTGTTCTCCAATAATTCTAGTTTTTCGTTTTGCAAAGTGTTTTGTTTAATTGTTTGAGTGTTGACATCTATTTGCTCTTTAAGGCTTGTTTTAAGCGCTAGGACTGCGTTTGTGAGTTCTTGCACCCCGTTGCTTGCAATCTCGTTGAAAGTTGATGTCTCCTGTGTTTTTAGCTTCAAACCACCGTTTACACTTTTAACTAATTTTATAAAATAAAAAGCAATAAGAGCAACTATTGACAATGCCGACAATGTTGTAATAATTACTTCAATAACATTTTCATCCACATATTGCGATAGGTATTGTTTAACCCACGCAATTTGCTCATCAGTTAGTGGGCTGTTGTCATTGATGATGTCTTCTATTTCGGATGTTCCTGGATCTTCTTCCATTGGTTCTTCAGCGTTAACGCTTA
>JAKQEZ010000538.1 GCA_029558435.1 Bacteroidota bacterium | reverse complement strand
AAAGCTAAACGCATTTTAGCTTTTACACAAAGCAAAAGCAACAGCCATAGTGCTTGGCTAACTTTTATGTATCCTAGGCTCTACATAGCAAAACAACTTCTTAAAGATGATGGAGTAATATTTATTTCTATTGATGATAATGAAGTTGCTCAACTTCGTTTGCTTATGGATGAAGTATTTGGGGAAGAAAATTTTTTAACTGAAATAGCTTGGAGAAAATCTGACAATCAAGCTAATATTGGTCAATTAGCAAGAGTAAAAGAATATATAATTGGATATGCAAGAATTAAAGATAAAGCATTAGTAAACAAAATTCCATTAACCGAAAAAGCCAAAAAGGAATACAGTTACAAAGACGATAAAGGTTTTTTTAGAAGAGCTATTTTGTTGGACAAAACAAGAGGTAGAAACTTTTATGAAGTAAAGACAAAAAATGGAAACATTTTGAATGGACCTTGGATGATTAAAGAAGATGAATTCAAAAATTTAGACTCTGAAAATAAGATATTGTGGACAAGTAGTGGTGATGAACAACCTTATGGCAAAATTTATCTTGAAGATTCTAATGGTCAAATTGCAAATGATTTTTGGGATACCAAATTTGGAAGTAATCAGGAAGCAAGTTTAAATCTTGAAGAGTTATTTGGTAAAAGAGTTTTTGATTTTCCTAAGTCAACAATTCTACTTGAAACATTAATTACACTTGGCACTTCCGAAAACGACCTTATCCTCGATTTCTTCGCAGGTTCCGGCACCACAGGCGATGCCGTAATGCAACTTAATGCCGAAGACGGAGGCAATAGAAAATTTATTTTGGTGCAATTACCCGAAGAAATTGACCCGAAGAAAAATAAAACGGCTTACGATTTTGTAAAAGAGGAACTCAAAGCCGAACCAACCATTTTTGAAATCACCAAAGAGCGGTTGCATCGTGCGGCTAAGAAAATCAATACAGGGCTTGCTGAGAAAATAGAAAAACTAAAAACAGAACTTCCAACCGAAGAAAACAAAGCCGAAATAAAGAAATTGGAGTGTTGTAAATCACAAAATAATTTCAAAGTATTTGAAACTACACCGATTTGGGAAGATTATGATTTTGAAGCAGAACAGTTTGACAGTTCGCAAACCCTTTTTGATGCAGGAAAACTAACAGAAGACGATTTAAAAGCAATACTTGTTACCTGGAAAACAAA
>JAKQEZ010000111.1 GCA_029558435.1 Bacteroidota bacterium | reverse complement strand
CTCTTGTTATACTCATTTATAGCAAAAAAAGCAATGATTAAAAGTATAACAAATGCAAAGTATATTTTATTGTTCTTCATCTATCTTCTTAACTATCTTTCTTCACCAACATATAAAAATCATCTTCCAAAGCACGATAGCCTTGGTCGTACAAAAAGAAATAGGTGTTGCCCGTTTTGGTTTGTAACATACTCGTGAAAAACTCAAAATCGAAACCTTTGCTTAGTAATTTGGTTTTGGTGGTTTTTCCTTTGTCTTCTGGGTTGAGTTCACACAAAATGCGGTAATTTTTACGCAATTTGTTATTTATGTTGCGCATCAGATTGTTCTGATCTTTATTCATTTTGTTATTGTACGCATTGCGACAACCATCCGAACAAAACTTTTTGTCTTCGCGACCTATGATTTTATCGCCGCATTCTAAACAGGTTTTACTCATGGCTTACTTCTTAAAATTAAACTTCATTTCTTTACCACTTTCTTCAAAAACCACGTAAATATTGATTTCGTTATCCGAAATTTTCTCAAACGTAAATTTATCAAAATACACATGCGTTGGCGTGACTTTTACCAATCTAAAATTTTCACTTTCTTCTGCTTTTTCCCAACCTTTCAATTCGCCATCAAAGTGTTTGAGTTGTAATAGAAGGGTTTTGTCTTTTTCAATAATGTGTCCCAATTCATAAAAAGCAACTTTCCCATCAACCACTAATTTGAAACTAAACATCATCGAATTTCCAATAGGTTCGCTCCAAGTTTCTTGACAAATGCCGCCTAAAGCTTCGCCTGTCCAATTGCCCACAATCCATTTTACATCTTGTAAAGTGGCTTTTGGCGAACCTTTTTCATCGTTATAATTCAAGGTTTTTTGTGCGTTACTAAAAGTGTTCCCTAGAACCAAAAATAGTAGTAAAAGCAGATTTTTCATTTATTTTAATTTTTTTAATTGATACAAATCAACTCGGCGATCTTTCATGGTTCTAACGCTTCCGTGTTCGTGGAGTTCTTTTAGTAAATCGATGTCAACATCAACAATTAAAGTCATCTCAGTGTTTGGCGTGGCTTCTGCTTTAATTCCGTTACTTGGAAAAGCAAAATCTGATGGTGTAAAAACCGCTGCTTGCGCATACTGAATATCCATATTGTTTACTTTTGGTAAATTTCCAACACAACCTGCGATGGCAACATAACATTCGTTTTCAATAGCACGCGCTTGCGCACAATGTTTCACTCGAGTATAACCATTTTGCGTATCAGTTAAAAAAGGAACAAACAAAATATTCATACCTTGATCAGCCATTAAGCGAGAAAGTTCTGGGAATTCCACATCGTAACAAATCATTATTCCAATTTTACCGCAATCGGTATCAAAGGTTTGAATGCTATCACCACCCGTAATTCCCCAATGGAAAATTTCGTTAGGTGTGATGTGAATTTTGCGATACATTTCATGGGTTCCGTCTCTTCGGCATAAAAAACCAACGTTAAAAACATGTCCGTCTTCTAAATACGGCATACTTCCTGTTATGATATTGATGTTGTATGAAATGGCAAATTCTTGCATTTTCTTTCGAATAGCTTCGGTGTATTTGGCAAGTTCTTTAATTGCTTCGGCTTCTGTTAAATGATTGTAATCTGCCATTAAAGGAGCAGTAAATAATTCGGGAAACAAAGCAAAATCACTTCCATAACCCGAAACCGCATCTACGAAAAATTCGGCTTGTTCAAAAAATTCCTCTAAATTTCCTAATGAACGCATTTGCCATTGGATTAAACCCAAACGAACGATACTTTTTTCGGCATTGATTAATTTGGGATTGTCTTCGTAGTAAATGTTATTCCATTCCAATAAAACCGCGTATTCTTGCGATTCTTTATCGTCTTCCAAATAGTTTTTTAATACACGAACTTCATGAAAATCATTACTCAATTGAAATGATAAAACCGGATCATAAATTTCTTTTCGTTTGACTTTTTCAATGTATTGTTTCGGATTGATTTCATTGGCATATTTTCCATAATTTGGAATTCTTCCTGCAAAAATTATCGATTTTAAATTAAGTTGTTCGCATAATTCTTTTCGGGAATCATACAAACGTCGACCCAAACGCAAACCACGATAATTGGGATTAATAAAAACATCAATTCCATATAAAACTTCACCAACAGGATTGTGAGTTGAAAAAGTATAATTTCCAGTTATGGATTTGTATGTTTTGGTTTTAAAGGCAAAATCTTCGGTAACCAATATAGAAAGTGCGGAACCTACCACAACACCATCGGCAACAATTACCAATTGACCTTCTGGGAAAAGTTCCAATAATTTTTCAATATGATCTTCTTTCCAATACGAATCTACCATTTCTGGATAGGCTTCAATCATGGATTTTTTCAATTCTTTGTAATCTTCGATGTGAAGATTTCGTAATTCTACTTTGTTAATTGTATTTGGCATATATAATTGATTTTCAACAAATATAATAAAAATATTTTCCGTTTACAAACGCTTACAAATATTTACAACCGAAATTAAATGGCTAAATACCGAATATCGTTTTTTTCTTGCCACATCTTTGCACTGTCGAAATGAACGAATGAGTTCAAAAAACAAATTCAAGTTCAAGAGTAAGTTCAAATTTCAAAACATTAGATTTTTAAATTATACCAATTTCTTAAATCTGTGTTCCAAAAAAGAATCAATATTAATTTTATAAACATTTAAATTTTTACACGCCATGAAAAACAGAGTACAATTAATCGGACATGTAGGTCAAGAACCAGAAATCAAAAACTTAGAATCTGGAAGAGTTGCTAACTTCACAATCGCTACAAATGAAAATTACACAAACGCCAAAGGTGAAAAAGTAGAACAAACTGAATGGCACCGCGTTTCTGCTTGGGGCAAAACAGTAGACATCATTGAAAAACTATTAACCAAAGGAAGCCACGTTGCTATTGAAGGAAAACTAACCCACAGAAGTTACGACGATAAAGACGGAAATAAACGTTACATCACAGAAGTGATAGCGAATGAATTGGTTTTATTAAGTAAGTAATCAATTTTAAACTCAATTACAATTTCAAAATTCAACATATAGATTTTTTAAATTATTCCAATTTCTTAAATCTGTGTTCCAAAAAATCAAATAACACAAACATTTAAATTTTATACGCCATGAAGAATTCAGTACAATTAATCGGACACGTTGGTCAAGAACCAGAAATCAAAAACCTTGAAGGAGGAAAAAAATTAGCAAACATCAGTATCGCTACAAACGAAGTGTATTATCGCGAAAACGGTGACAAAGTAGAACAAACGCAATGGCACCGAGTAACCGCTTGGGGTAAAACAGCTGACATTATCGAAAGATTTGTAACCAAAGGCAAAGAAATCGGAATAGAAGGTAAGTTAACCCACAGAAGTTACGACGACAAAGACGGAAACAAACGTTATGTTACGGAAGTAATTGCAAACGAAATTTTGTTAATCGGTAAATAAGGATGTTATGCAAGTTAAAGTATTTTCAATCCGTTTGGATAACGCATTTTTGGAGTACGACCAACAACAATTGAATACTTTTTTGAATACGGTTACGTTTAAAAAGTCGAGTACACAATTTGTGGAAAGTGAAGAAGCTCATTGGTCGGTTATTGTTCATTATGAATTAGAAGAACAAGAAAAACCTGAACGAATAGAACGAAAATCATACGAAGATTTGAATCCGAAAGACAAGCAAGTTTACGGATATTTAAATCAATGGAGAACCGAAAAAGCTGATGCTTTGAAACTTAAAAAGTTTATGATTTGTCACAATTCGGAATTAATCGATTTAGCCATGTACAAGCCAAGCAACTTAGATGAATTACAACAAATCAAAGGCTTCGGAAAACAAAAAGCGGAGCGATACGGAGAAGATATTTTAGCAATTTTGAATGCCGTTTGAGAACAAACCACCAGCGAAAGTTGGTGGTTTATTTGTTTAATTCGGTTTGCAATGCTTCGATTAATAAACCAATATGATAACCATCAACCAAGCCATGATGTGCAGTAACTGAAAGAGCCATCGATTTTTTCCCGTTTTCTTCTATTAGTTTGCCATAGGAAATTTTTGGACAACTATCTGCAACACCAAAGTTTCTCGAATGCGTCAAACCAGTAAAGTTTATCCAAGGAACTGCTGAAAAATGAATAATGTTTTCAGGATATTCTCTCGTTAAAATTCCTGTTGTCGTTTGAATTCTTTCAATTTCTTTTTGAACTATTTCATTAAATTCGTGAATGTCTTCATGAAATTTAATAAAGGAAAAACCAAAAGTTTTGTCTTCT
>JAKQEZ010000449.1 GCA_029558435.1 Bacteroidota bacterium | reverse complement strand
TTTTTCCTGAACCTGCACCTGCAATAATCAAATTTGAATATTCGTCTGTTATTAGTGCTGTACGTTGTTGGTCGTCCAATTTTTTGCCTTCAACGTCATCAAAATATTGGTTTAGTTTTTCTTTTTGTTCTCGTACATAATCCTGATTGTATCGAATAATGTAGTTGTCAAAGTCGCTGAAAATTTCATTGAATTGTTTAACGGTTTCTTCTTTTTTGTAAAAGTCTGTTTTGCTTTTAAAATATTTTCCTACTGCCGAATATTTTGATTTTATATGGTCACGTTGCACCCAAGTCGTGTAATCGTTTAACTCTTGAATTGTGTCAAAAAACGAAGCGATTTGTTGTAAGTTGGATAGGTAAGTGGTGTCGCTATATTTTTTCTTTTCCAACGATTGTCGAAATACAATAAAAAGTGCTAACAATGCAATAGCAATGATAATGATTGTCAATGTCATATTTGTTGCTTGTGTTTCTTCGACTTTGTGTGTTTCATCGGGGGTTCGTTTTGCCTGACAGATAACGTTTTTCAGCTATACGCAGGCAGGGATTTTTACCACTGAACTACCTACGAAGAACTGAACTACAAATTTACCACTTTCCTGTCCTACGTAGCACGAAACCCCTGCTTGCGTATAGGTGATGTTGTAAGCTGGCCTTCTGTCCACCGTCATTGTTAAGTCGTTGTATTTCTGCGCTTTTTCTGTCATTTTATTTGTTCCGTTTTTTTCTGTCTGGCTTGTGTGTTGGCTGTTTTAAAAATTTTAGAGGGAAGAGATTTTAAAAAATAATTTTTCCTTCGGGTGGCAAAGGTGGAAGCTCTTTTGCAATTTCGGGTCCGTGCGTTGGCTTTGCAAATTGCAAATGTGCTTACATCTGTGGGCTGGCTCATATCCTTATTAATTTATTTTCTATGACTTTTCCAAGTTCTGGAACAGTCATTTCAGAAGTAATTAATATCTTTTGTTTGCTTTTGTTATTATCATTTTGGAGATATTTCGTGATTTTGTCAGGCTTTGTATTGAAAACTGATTGAACAACAATTAAAAATGGAGAAAGGTTTCTCGTTAATGTTCCTCTACCATTTACCTTTTCTAGTTCTAGAATTTCGTTGAGTTCTCGTAAATCTATTCCAATTGCATCAATAAATCCAGTAATATTTTGAGCAAGTCTTCTTCTGTCAGATGGTAAGTCTTCAGGTTTCCAATGATTTAAAATTAAATTTATAACCTTATTTACCTTTTGAACTTCTTTATTATCTTTAGCTAGTTCATTAATTTTACTTAGTTCTTCAACGCCACTTATTGTAACTTCTGCTTGTTCTAGTGAAGCTTTAACTTGATATGCAATCCGCTCTTTTGCCCAATTTATTTTGTCAGATTTGTATATTAAATCGTGAGTAGCAATTGACCAGGCGTGCTGCAAAAAAGTTTTTACTTGAATTTCAAAAATATAGTCGTACATAAATGGTGCAAATTCTCCAGTATCTAAGTCTTTAATTGAAACATAAAGCCTTAAATCATCAAAAGGAAAAGAAAACGAATCCTTATGAGTGAAATTTCTTGACGATGGTCTTTTAAACCTTATGTTAAAAAATCTCGATATAAAATTCTCTGCAACGGCAATCTCATTTAAATTCTTTACAACTATTGTTGAGGCAAAAAAGTCTTCTAAAATTTCATTTTTATCAAACCGCCCCATTTCAACTTTCATAGTGAAACTTTCTATCTGCTTTATTCTGCTTTCGTAATGCCATCTCTCATTTTTGTTTGATTTAATCAAATCATCAGCTTTTTGTTTGATGATTTTGAAATATGCTAAATGAGTATTGTATAACTCTTGAACAGATTTGACAATTTTCATAGCTAAATTGAATTTGCAAGAGCTAAAAGACGTGCATTTCTTTGAGGTAAATCAGTAACTGCACCCTTTGAGTTATTTGAGTAAGTTAATATGTTTTCTTCAATGTTTTCACCATTTTCTTGCATAGCCTTTATATTGAAAACTTTTTCCATAAAGATTTCATAGGCATTTGCAAATTCAACCGCATTTAGAGGATTGTTTAAATGAATAAATGCCCATAATGTGTAAAAATTATTGTTTGAACCTGCAGCATACTTAGAGATTGTTTGATTATGGTTCTCCATTTCACTTAAAAAGTCTTTAATCTCTGTGAGTTTAGAAGTGAATTCTTCAAGTTTAAAGTCTCCAGACTCTTGCATCTCATCAATATCATCATACTTTGCGTAAATTTCATCAATATGGTCTTGGTCAAAACTAACAATTTTGCTTTCAAGTATAATCATCAATAACTCAGAAACAAACTGAACGTTTTTCATTCGTTTATCTCTGCCTCTAGTACTGATTTTGAAATCCCACCAAAAATTAGCATCAGCTTCTTCTTCTACAAAATTTATGAACCAACCATTATACCTAGCGTGTCTTAATTCTTGAGGTAATAGATTACGTGCATTTCTATTTACTCTATCAAACACCTCTTCAATATTATTGCCGTCAATAGAATCAATAAAGTCGACCACCAATGTATAATCCCAAAATTTTCTTTTATAGTCAGGTATTAAATCTTTGAATTTTTTTCCATTCAAATTAACATCTCCAAAGTCAGGAGAGATTGAAATTTTGTTTTCAAAAAATGAAAGTATAGTCTCTAGTCGCTGTTTCCCATCAACAACGTGATATTTAGTATATCCTTGATCATTTACCGTTCTATGAATAAAAATTGGAGGTGCTGGATAATTCCTAAAAATTGTGTCCATAAAAAATTTCCTGTCTTTGGAACTCCAAACACTTTTTCTTTGATATGGTGGCTCTAAATCAAGTTGGTTATTTCGATACAAATCTAAAAACCAAGTTATTTGCTGTGTTGTTGGTTGTCTTTTCATTGTTAAAAATTATTTATTCCTATTTAATCTCCTTGCCGAAAGCTTTTTCCAAATGCTATCCGCAAGTTCTATTTCTTTTTCCGTAAAGCCATATCCGTCTTTCAAGATTTGCTTGTTGGTGATTTTTAAAATTTCATCAATGCTTTTTTTCTCTCGCATCATTTTGTCAATGGTGGCAAGTAAATCAGCATTGTCTGTTTGGTAGGGGAGCAGTATTTTTTCTGCTTCGCTTGGCATTAGTTCTAAAACACCACCGCCATAACTACGACCAACTATTTCAGAAAAAGCCAAAGACAATGAATTGTAAAAACTGGCTATGAATGCGTTTTTGTCCGTGTCTTTTTTCATAAATACACGGTGCATTGTGTCGGTTGTATATGCGTTTGCTTCGTTTAAGATTAAACGAGGGTAGAGATTGTTTCTTCTGATAAATAAGGCATCAGAAAGCTTTATGGACGGAATCACAAACCAATCATCTCGAATGCCTGTTTTATAGCCTTTATTTACGCCCATTGATTCGCCCAAACGAATGTATGAGTTAGCTCCTTTGTGTCCGTTGATTTTCTCTTTGGCTGGAAATACCAATAAATGTGCTTTGGCTTTGGTTTGCCTGTTTAGTTTCCAATCCTTTTCCGTGAAAATTACGCTATTGACCTGAACACTTCTGCCAACCATTGGTTTTGCGTATGCTTTCAGGTCGTAAGCTTCTACAACTGGTAAAGGAACAGTGAAATAATCGTTTGCTCCTGTGGTAATGCCAACTTCTACGCTGGCGTAATTTCCAATTGTCGGAACTTTTCGTTTTTTGGCAATCTGTTCTAAAAAGTCAATTTCCTCTTGCACTAAAAAGTAGTAAGTCCATTTGTTAGACTTGAAATCAATCTTTTTGGAAGGACTTTTTAGGATGTTTACATCCAACTTTTCAAGGTCAGAAGCATCTCTCAATTCAAGATGTTCAATCAAATGTGAATCACTTCCGTTTTTCTCGCACAGCAACAAAACAACTTCTTGCTGAATGTCAGGAAAAACCAACTTTTCAAAAGAAATGATATTGATTTTATTGTAAAAATGAGCCAAAAACTCACGGAGTTGTTGAGCATACGAAACTTGCAATAATTCCGCAGGAATTACAAAACCAATCTTTCCTTTTTCTTTGAGCAACAGACTTGAACCAACCACAAAAGAAACCCAAGCATTAGTCAATTTTGAATATTTAAGTTTAGCACGATTGAAAACTTTAATGGCTTCATTTTGCTGTTCTTCCTGAAAATATTGATAGCGAATGTAAGGCGGATTTCCCACCACTAAATCAAATTTCTGAGTGGTTTCATTGCAATACAAATGAAAGTCAGTATTAATAACATTCTTTTTGTTGAGTTTGATTTTGTCGGCTTTCTCTGCTTCCACATCATCAAATTCAATAGCCGTTACGGATTTGAATTTATGGTTATTCTCTTTGAGTTGTTCAAGAAAAACCCCATCACCACAGCTTGGCTCTAAAATTTCATAATCAGAACTTCCATTGATGCCCCATTTCAAAATAAATGCAGCAATTGGTTCAGGCGTATAAAATCCACCTCTCAACTTCTCGGCTGTTGCGTTCTTAATTAGCTTCATACAATTCTTTGATTAATGGGATTAATGAATCTTCACTACCTAAATCGTACAATTTAGCTAATAGCTTTTCAAGGTTGGCTTTCTCTCTTACAAATTGTCCTTCCAATGGGGTTAAAGCCCTTTTATTTCGTGCGTTTGCATCTATTTGGTCATAAATGCTGATTAATTCTTTTTGAGTTTCTACGATTTTGTCGTGAAGTGCTTTTTGTTTGGTATCTGAAAAATCAATCTTTCTGATAGGTAAATTTTTCAAAACCTTTGTTCCTCTTGCTATGTATCCACCTCTGAAAACTTCGCCATACAATGCACTGAACCACTCTAAGTATTTAGAGTTTAGAATGGCTTGAATGTAGTAAATGGAGTAATTGGAAGTTGATGGAATTGCTACTACACAATATCCTGCGGTTCCGCCTGATGAAATCAAAGTTCCGTGAACATCAATTGCGTATTTATCTCCAACGGAGAGTACACCAACAATTATTTTTGAAGGTAGTCCGCAACTATCCAAGCTTTGATGTCTGCCGTATCTGTGCCATTCGGTTTTTGTTTTTGGCTCAGGCTTAATATCACGTTTCGGATTATTTAAAATGGCTTTATGCTTTTGTAAATAGTCATAAGCCAAAGGAAATTTCTTTTGAATAGTTGTAAGCGGAATTACGTCAACTCCTGTTTTTGTCGTTAGGTAAGGATAAATTACCCTTGCATTCGGTTTGAATGTTCTGTAAGTGTATAAATTATCTTCGCCCGAAGAAGTTTGAAAGTAGGATTTTGTTATTTCCTTTTCAATCTTGTAATCAACACCTTTTTTCGTGAAATAGAAATGCTTCTCATCCTCTTTAGTTGGTGTAAAAATGTAAACCTCATTTGCACTGGTCTGAATGCCATTGAAAATATTGTCGCTTCCAACCAAATCGTTAAGTTTTACACTTTGAGAAACGATTTTATTGTAGGCGTTGGTTAATTCGGGTGGAACTAATACCCAAACTTCACTATCTAATTCATCCGTTTTCTTTGTGCCGTATTTTGCAGCCTCCGGCTCTCTAACTTTCCAACTTTTCAGGCTTCTTACCTCCGCATATTGGAACGTCTTTTGAGGTTTCTTGTTCAAAATTAGCAAACAAGTGTAGGTTGTTTTATCTGCAAAAACCTGATTTGCACCAAATGAAACGATTGAATGTAAATACTCTTTGTCTGTGAGTAATTCACGAAGTTTTTTACCCGCTCCAACTTTTGTAAACTTGCTCGGAACGATATAGCCTAAAATTCCATCATCAGTTAATAAGTTGATGCCTTGTTCAAGGAAAAGGAAGTATTTGTCAAACTGCTTGTAAGCTGAATCGTAATTGGTTTTATAAAGTGGCAATTCAAGCGGAGTAATGTTTTT
>JAKQEZ010000419.1 GCA_029558435.1 Bacteroidota bacterium | reverse complement strand
TTTCTGCCAGCCTCTTTTTTTCTTCGGCATTTTTTTTAATAATACCCAATACTTTAAATTCGGTGTCATTATTTAAGGCTTTGTTAAAAATGCTATCAGTAATTTCGTCGATGTAGTATTTACCAACATATCCGGGTTCGTTAAAATTTATTTCTATTTTTGTTAGCTGGCCTAACTGAATTTGTTCAACATTCATATAACGTTGCATTTGGAGCTGCAACGAATATAAAGTAATCTCAAAACCAGTAATTTTTGAATTGAGGTTTGTTATTTCGCCACTAATTTGTTCCCTGTCTGAATTTGTTGTGGTAATACTATCATCCTCTAATAGGTTAATTAATTCTTTGCGATATTCAATCAGCATTTCATAAATTTTTATTCTGGGAACCAGGTCATAATATTGTTCCAGGGCGTTGAGGATATTTTCCCGGACAGCATCAACATAATCGAGGTTTTTTGTATAAAGCTCGTTTTCCTCAAATGTCCTTTTTATAATTCTTTCCAATGTTCTGGAAGAAGAAAAAAGCGGAAAGCCAATTTCTGTTTCAATGAAATTTATCGTGCCGTGACCCGTGTTTTGCTCCCAGTCGTTATAAGTTCCCAACGCCACACCAATTGACGAACCGTCAAAGAACTCTTTTTTCATCCCGGCAGTCATATCAGAAGCATAGTCACCATCTGAGTTTGCACTAAATTTTGGAGCAACTATTAATGGGTTAAACTGGGTGTATTCACTTTCAAATAACTTAAAATTGCTCTTTGCCGATTCCAATTCGTAGTAGGCTGCTTTAATTCTGTCGTTTTGGTTGTAAGTTAACCTGATAATATTTTCAGGATTTAACATCAAGTCTGCTTCAATGCTGATTTGCGAGAATGATACCCGAGCAATCAATAAACAAGTGGCAAAAAGTGCAATACGCATATTCATTTTTTAAATTTTTCAGATTATCAATAATTTAGGATAATTAATTAAGTTTTTCCTGATGAACAAAAAACTAACAATTATTCAATTTGAATTTTCAAATCGTCAAAGTAAGTAACCGCATCCGCTTTTGTCCAAAAACCCACTTTGCCGGCATTAGTAAAAGTTTTGTCCTGCACTTTAAAAATCTCTTTTCCGTTAAGAAATACCGTAAACAAATCGTCTTTCACCAACAATTTCAAAGTATTCCATCCTGTACCCAACGATGGTACATCCACGCCATAGGTCTTTCCTTTACCCACCAATGGCAGGTCGGTGCGTTTGCCATTCTCCACTTTATACAATACTACATTGTCTTCAAGCGGATTGGCACGCACCACATAATAGTTGTTTTTATCCGTAAATCGCCAAACAAAGCCGCCCCCTTGGTCGTGATTGCCTTTAACACCTTTTAGCCGAACAGTGAGTTCTATGTCTTTGGCTGAAATTTCATCGTTAACAATTACATTAAAATGGCCGTTGGGATTGTCGCTGTACAGTTGGCCCAATACTTTATTTCCCTGGTCATCCAATACTTTCCAATCGGTACTGCCTTGTCCGGTATAGAATTGAGACCAACCCGAAGGTAATTCTCCCGGTAATCCATTTTCAAAGCTGATAAGGGTGTCTTTAACTGTATTGGTAATAGAAGTTGGATTTTCAACAGTTTTATTCTTTGGAGTATTGCTAT
>JAKQEZ010000406.1 GCA_029558435.1 Bacteroidota bacterium | reverse complement strand
CTTTAATGGTCAGGGTCTGAATGAGCTTTTTGACCCATTCTTCTGCATGGGTTGTCAATTTGTTTGTTGAAAATTCATTACCTTTCATGTTTATTACTTATTTTTATATGATTAAATATGTATAACAAGTAAGGCTGTGGGCATTATTTTAGCTTTGTGGGGATTTCACCGGAGGTGTCGCTTGAACAAGGTATTGCCAAAAGCGGGGGTGACGAACTTCTATGAAACTTTTGTGCTATGTTCAACTTTTGTTTTTCAAATGAACAGTATTGCTGAAACGCCCCGCCTTCGGCAATACCCAAACCGTTAGCGGTAAGTTTGTCTGAGAAGATTAAACCATTTTAAAAGAGAACATTCCAACAGAATATTTACAAATTTAGTCTTATGAGAATATTGATGATACTGACATTACTTTTTTTCTCGTGTATAAAAGACAACACGACAAAACAGCCTACTCCAACCGCTTATAAAATAACAAAGTCTGTTACCTATAATAATGTTAATGTAGATGTTGTAATTGACAAACCTGCACTAAATGAAGTTGATGTCTTGTTAGTATTCCACGGCACAATATTGTATGACAGTAACTTAATGACTGCTGCCAATACAACACTTGACAAATTCAAGGGTATTTTAGATAGAAATGATATGATGATTGTAAGTGTTGCATATCCGCAAGAAAATATACTATTAGGTGACAATATTGTTAAATGTGAAGCCGCCTTGTTATGGTTGAAAAATAAAGCAAGTCAAGAATTAGGAATAACCGTAAAAAAAGTATTCTTAGGAGGTCACTCTCAAGGAGGCTATATGGTAACAAGACTTAATACAATGCATCAAACAAATGGAGTAATTGCTAATGCACCAGGACCATTAAACCTTATTTATAGATGTCAATTAGAGGAAAATGGGCAAGTTCAATCTGGTGCTGTGTGTACCAAACTAAAAAATGTGTATGGAACTGTCTCAAACAACCCGAACGCATATTTCCAAAGGTCATTACTCAATTTCACAAATGGTTTCAAGTCTGACATTTTGTTTGTTCAAGGTTTAAATGACTCTCCTATTCAAATGTACTCGTGGCCAACTTTTAAACAAGATGTATTAAGTTGCATAAGTTGTCAGAACAGCCAGTTTGTTGAAATTACTGGTGGTGAACACGACTCTCTGTTCGAAAGTCCAATTGCAAAATCTGAATTTAATAATTTTATAAATAGCCACTGATGATAAAACCTACCGCTAACATTAAGCCGAATATACAAAAGCCCACCAAAAATCTTCCAAATTAAGCCACTAAGCCAGCCGGGCTTTTGAATATTCGGTGTTCAGCGAGACCGGATGATGGGCTGTATTTCTCTTAGGTGGATTAGTATCTTTTTTGCCGGATGGATGGCTGACTTTTGTCGGTCAAAGCATTAAGATATATCTTGTCTTCCACAATGGAAAGCATGGCAGTGCCACCCTGCATGGAGGGCACTTTGTTCCGGAATCCTCCAAAGGTGGCTCCCTTTGCTCCACAATCTAGGGCTCATTTTACACCGGAATATTTATGAAAACCTTATATTTATCACCAAAATTAGAACAAACGGAAATTGATTCTCCAAATAGGCATGACTGGGCTCGTCCAACTTGAAATATTGATATTTGATTTGAATTACTTTTTTGAAGTTGAAAAGGGGAGAGTATCAATATTCCTTTGAGTTTTATGCGTAAGTGGGCGGACAATTCCTTAAAGCAGACAACAGACTGTATGAAAAAAGAATATATCGCAGCGATAGGCAATTTCCTCTCGACATATTATACGGACTTAAATTACATCAGAAACTTTCAAAGGTTCAAACATGGTAAAATATCTTCGGCAGACATTCTACTAAAAGACATTGGAACTTTTTATTCCTTCTTAATTGAATTCCGTATAATAAGAAATATCTCGCAAGGTTCGGCAGACAGACTGTTACAAGAGACGATCAATTGGGTAAATGGCAAAAACGCTGACAACGTTGACCTGTTTGCAAAACGACTATGTAAAACAAACTTGACTCGTGGACACGTTGTGACTTCAATGGCTTCGAAGGTTCTGTTCTTAAATAATCCTTGGTCTATAATTCCAATGGACGCGCTTGCAAGAAAAGCACTTAAGCAGCGTGAGAATATATACTCAGTTTACACCGACAATCTTAAGAAATATCGCAAAGAAAATAAATTAGTCCTTGACAACTTTATTAAGTACACAAAACCAATGACATCAATCGTTGACATTGAGTTCAAAAAAGAATTAAAGGACCTAAAAACTATTTGCATTAATCGAGCAGTTGACAAATTACTATGGACAAGCGGAAAATAAGCTGTGTGCGCCCACCATACGCATTAACCCGAATATACAAAAGCCCACCAAAAATCTTCCAAATTAAATCACTAAACAAGCCGGACTTATGAATATTCGGTGTTCAGCGAGACCGGATGGTGGACTGTATTTTTTAGGTGGATTACTCTCTTTTTTTGCGGGATGGGTGGCTCACGTTACTCCGGAATATCCAACTGAGATTTACACGAATATAACAGAGAAACTGAGAAAGGATATAAAAAGCCCGTTGGATAGATTGGAAATTTGAGGGAAAAGGTTAATTTATTCGGAATATATGCGACATTTGGCGTATATACAGATGTTGGCAGCAAGCAAAAAGAAATACTGCATATGGATACTGATGATTTATCAAGAGAAGCATATAATGGGATTTTAATAAAAGCAGAGAAATTAACTCATGATTTGACTTTGCACTATGGCTTATTATCAAGTGAATGTAAAAATGAGACTGAATACGTTGAAAAAGCTGAAAAATTTACCACGGAAATATTAAAAGTGGATGATATTAATTAGAAGATTTATTTTGGGGCAATCCTCCGGACAAAAATAGTTTGATTAGTACATGTAAAAAGATTTTAGAAAATATCGAGAAAATAAAAGCCATTCCTCTTGAAAAAAGAAATTTTGATTTTTAAATATTTGTAAGTTTCTATGATTTTGTATATTGTTGGTATTAGCTGTGTGGGAAAAACAACAATTGGGAAATTGTTGGCTGAAAATATTGATTTTTCCTTCTTTGATTTAGATGTAGAGATTCAGAATTATTATAATAAACCAATCGAAAGGATTCAAGATGAATGTTTTTCAATGAATGTATACAGAGAAAAAGCAAGTAAAGTTTTAGATTACTTGTTTTCAAAAAACATTGATTCTGTAATTTCTGGCACACCATCAGGATTAAAATTTTCATATCTACAAGTTTATAAAAAACATAAAGCAGACAAAGACTTATATTCAATTCAGATAAATGATTCGTGTGAAAATATATTGGATAGATTGACATTCTATGATAAAGATTCAAATCCTATCATAGAAAAATTAGATGATTCAAAGAAAATGAAATATTTGAAAAAGATTAATGCTGATTATAACTATTTTAGGGATTCATATAAACGTGCAGATTTGAAAATTGACATAAATAGTATGAAACTGGTAGACATACCAAACCTGATAATTAATGAATTACAAAAGACAATAAAAATGCCCGCTGCCAACACACAATATAGCCAATAAGGGTTTAAGAGAGTTGCAGAGGGTTGTAGCACGCTTTTAGTGTATCTTGACAGGAAATCGCCCGCAATCACTTACTGGCCATATTGTCAATATTTTATACGATTTCAGCAGACCACAACGACAGAGAATTAAATAAATTAAAATGATTTTTTGTGTTTCACTTTAGGGAAACTTTCTTATCTTTGCGTCGTGGACAAAAATCAGAAACGTAGAAAGATTGCGTTTTATAAGAACAATTTTCAAGACTTCTTTTCTAAGCAAAACAAGAAAGTAAAAGCAAAAATAGTTTGGACTTTTGACCTTATTGAAGACTTAGGGAGAGTTCCTGAAACGTATTTGAAGCATTTAGAGAATACAGATGGACTGTATGAAATCCGAGTTCAATTAGGAAGCGACATTTTTAGAATTTTCTGTTTTTTTGACCAAGGACAATTGGTCGTTTTAGCAAACGGCTTTCAAAAGAAAGCTCAAAAGACACCAAAGAAAGAAATTGAAATGGCACTTAAAATAAAAGCAGAATATGAATTGGAAATCACGAATACCATAAACAAATCATAAAAGATATGAGTAAAGCGAAAAATAATAACTTAATGACGCTCGAAGAGTTCAAAGAAAAGAACTACGGCAAACGTGGGACAAAGGAACGAGACGAACTTGAAGCGGGTTACGAAGCATTTAAAATTGGTGCGTTAATTCACGACATACGTTTAGAAATGGGAATGACACAAGAGCAACTTGCTGAAAAAGTTGGGACAACTAAATCCTACATTTCTAAAATTGAAAACAATTTAAAAGAAGCTCGTATTTCGACACTTCAGAAAATCATTGAACTTGGTTTTGGCGGACGACTTGAACTTAACATAAAAATCTAACGTACGACTTGATCGATAGAAGAGAAACCGTATATAACATTAAGCCGAATATACAAAAGCCCACCCAAAAATCTTCCAACTTAAATCACTTTGCCGGGCGGCTTTTGAATATCCGCCATTCAGCGAGACCGGATGATGGACTGTGTTTTTCTCAGGTGGATTCCTGTCTTTTTTTCCGGATGGATTGCTGACTTTTGTCTGCCAAAGAAAGAAGAAAGAATTTGACTTCCGGAATGGAAGGTGCGGCAGTGCTACAATAAAAGGTGTTCACTTTGTTCCGGAATATCCAACTGAGATTTACACGAATATCACGGATAAGCTGAGAAAGGAGATAAAAAGCCCGTTGGGTAGTTTGGGTATTTGAAAAAAGGATTACTTTTAATGTGATATTTACGCCATATGTCGTAAATACAATTGTTATAGGCAACCCTAAAAGACAACCTGCAACAGAAAATGAAGTCTGACATTAAGAAATATTCATTCAAACAGGGACTACCACAAGAATTTGAGTTGGTTGGCATCGGACAATTATACAACAATCATTCTGACTCATTGACAACTCCACATCGGGCAGGTTTTTATCATATTCTTTGGTTTCAAAAAGGTAGCCCGACACATTTGGTTGACTTCAATCCAGTAGAAATAAAACCAAACACAATTTTATTTCTGAACAAGGACACGGTTCAGCGATTTGACAAAAAAGGTGGTTTTGACGGCAAAGCTATCTTGTTTACTGACGGTTTTTTCTGCAACACAGAAGCAGACATAAAGTATTTACGGAGCAGTATTTTATTCAACGACTTGTTTTCAGTTTCTCAAATTCAAATGAGCAAAACTGCTTCGCTGTTTGCCCATTTGTTTCAACTAATGGAAATTGAATTAGAAAACGAAAAAGACATTTCACAGCCCCATATTCTAAAAAATCTATTACATAACTTTTTACTACTCTCCGAAAGAGAAAGAAGGAAACAAAATTTCACTGAAATTAAAAAAAGTGCTGACCTTGACTATGTAATGCTCTTCAAAGATCTTTTAGAATCCAACTACCACAAGTTGAAACAAGTAAGCAACTACGCAAAAATAATAAGCGTAACCGAAAAGCGGTTGAATCAAGCAACATCAAAGATTTTGGGCAAGTCGCCAAAACAAATGATAGACGAAAGAGTAATGCTTGAAGCAAAGAGGCTTTTAGCACACACTAACGAAAGTGTAAAAGAAATTGGCTTTGAATTGGGCTTTGATGAGCCAACCAACTTTATAAAATACTTTCGCAAACACAGCAATTCAACGCCCGTTGAATTTAGAGAGCAATTTGCTTTGGCTTAAAAGTATCATTTAAAGGACTGTTTCTACCTTTTACCTTTTTGTTTATCGTTGCACTTTTGCATCGTCATTTAAATCAATTCAAAATGAACAAGACGATACTATGTGCAACGATAATTTTAGGAGTTGGATTTTCAGCTTGCACCAATCAAGGCAACTCTAATTCACAAACACAAAAAGAAGAAAAAATGGAATTTTCAAACAAAGAAAAAGTTATTGCTCTTTTGAAAAGCATTGAAACAGGTGAACAAGAACCTATTGGTTACATTAACCCTGACAAATACATTCAGCACAATTTAGGTGCAGCTGATGGGCTTGCAGGATTTGGCGCATTATTGCAACAGTTACCGGCCAATTCAGCAAGAGTAAATACCGTTCGGGCGTTTCAGGATGGTGATTTTGTATTTACACACACAGACTACAATTTCTTCGGTCCAAAAATTGGGTTTGACATCTTCCGTTTTGAAGACGGAAAAATCGTTGAACATTGGGACAATTTGCAGGAAACACCAAGCCAGCCGAATCCAAGCGGACACACAATGATTGATGGTACAACTGAAATTAAAGACCTTGACAAAACAGAAGCCAACAAAACCTTAGTCAGGAATTTTGTTGACGACATTTTAGTAAATGGCAGAATGGAAAAACTGGCTGGCTATTTTGATGGTGATAATTATATTCAACACAATCCTCTGATTGCTGACCAGCTTTCCGGACTTGGAAGTGCACTTGAAGAATGGGGAAAACAAGGCATCACTATGAAGTATGATACCATTCATAAAGTGTTAGGTGAAGGTAATTTTGTTTTAGTAGTAAGCGAAGGACATCTTGCCGGAAACCACAATTCATTTTACGACCTCTTCAGAGTTGAGAATGGAAAAATTGCCGAGCATTGGGATGTGATTGAGCCAATCCCTTCTAAAGAGAATTGGAAAAACGACAACGGAAAGTTTTAATCAATCTTAAAGACAAGAAAATCGCCTTGACTGCACAACGGTCAGGGCTTTTCTACATTTGGACACCTAACAAAAAGGACGAAAGCAGGGCAGCCGATAACATTAATCCGAATATACAAAAGCCAGCCAAAAAACTTTCAAATTAAATCACTAAGCCAGCCGGACAATTGAATATTCGGTGTTCAGCGAGACCGGATGATGGATTGTATTTCTCTTAGGTGGATGCCTGTCTTTTTTGGGGATGGAATGCTGACTTTTGTCTGCCAAAGAAAGAAGAAATAATCTGACTTCCGGAATGGAAGGTGCGGCAGTGCCACCTTGCATGGAGGGCACTTTGTTCCAACAGGTTGGATTGTATTTAGTGTTGTGTAGTGTCCTAATTTGGCGGGGATTTTGGGGTAATTCGGGATAACTTTCGGTAACCCTCGATTGTGCAGTGTGGTAATATCCCAAAGGATTCCATTATATAGGATCATGTTTTTTTCATAAATCAATTTAACCGTGCAAATACCTTCAAATTGAGTTTATACGAACTGAAAAGAGAAATTAATAGCGACAACGGACAAAAAAAGCATTTTTTCAAGCCGTTTCAAATTCAAGTTGGGCAAATTATGAATATTTGGTTGAATTTGAATTTAGTGATGGTTTGAACGAAGAAATGGCAAGACTTAATCAATCTTTTGGAATAGGAATGATTGAAGTCAATGCAAATCCCTATCAAAGTAAAGTATTATTTCCGGCAGTTTACAGAGATTTAGACTTTAAAATCATAGACAAACTTTGTAAGATAAATAAAGAGTTTGAATAATTCATTAAGAAAACAGAAAAGCTGGTGACCGCAAATGAAAAATATGTTTCAGAAGCAGAAAAAGAATAAGACGAATTTTGTGACAATTACTTTGCAAACGACGCCGAAATTGAAAATGATCGCAAAGACAAACATATACCAACAAACGAAGAATGACAGTATTTCAGCTATACTTTTCTTTATGCGGTAAAAAAACAAAATAATCACCGCAAATTTGCGGTAAATAATTCGTACCTTTGCCGAGGAATTGGTTTTGAACAATGGCAAAATACATCTACGAACATAAAAACTGGACGGCTTTTTCCTGGCAGGACAAAGCTATAAATGCCGTGTTTGGTGAAGTAAAACTAATACAAGGAAAAACAATCGGGCAAATGAACGCCTTAGGTTTTTCGGCTAAAGAAGAAGCTACACTTACAGCATTAACTTTAGATGTCGTAAAATCATCGGAAATAGAAGGTGAATTGCTCAAATACGACCAAGTGCGTTCTTCCATAGCAAGGCGTTTAGGAATCAACACCGCAGGGCTTATTCCAAGTAGTCGCCACATTGAAGGCCTAGTAGAAATGATGCTTGATGCTACGCAACGCTACAATTTGCCCTTAACTGAAAAGCGTTTATTTGGTTGGCATGCAGCACTTTTCCCAACAGGGCACAGCGGACCCTACGAAATAGAAACAGGCAAATACCGCTCACGCGAAATACAAGTAGTTTCGGGAGCAATGGGCAAAGAAAAAATTCATTACAAAGCTGTTAAACCTGAATTGGTAAAAACTGAAATGGACAAATTTTTGGATTGGTTCAATAACGACAATACCCTTGACCCTGTATTGAAAGCCGCTATTGCTCACTTTTGGTTTATCATCATTCACCCCTTTGATGACGGAAACGGGCGAATAGGCAGAGCTATAACCGATATGTTGCTTGCTCGTGCTGAAAGTAGTGGCGAGCGCTTTTACAGTATGTCGAGCCAAATTTTAAAAGAACGTAAACGCTATTACGAAGTATTACAAAAAGCACAACACAGTTCGGGCGACATTACCGAATGGATTGATTGGTTTTTAAATTGTCTGAAAAATGCAATGCTTTCTACCGAAAATACTAGACAAAAAATACTACAAAAAGCTGAATTTTGGAAACTACACGAGAATACCCCAATCAACGAAAGACAGCGCCTTATGATAAACAAACTTTTTGACGGATTTGAAGGCAAATTGCAAACTTCAAAATGGGCAAAAATTACCAAAACATCTACTGACACTGCTTTAAGAGATATCAAAAACTTAATAGAAAAAGGTATTTTGCAACAAACAAATGAAAGCGGACGAAATGCAAGTTATGAACTGACAACCTATAATAGAGAATAACAACTGGCTATAAACATCAACCCGAATATACAAAAGCCCACCAACAATCCTCCAAATTAAACCACCAAGCCGGGCGACTTTTGAATATTTGCCATTCAGCGGGACCGGTTGATGGATTGTATTTCTCTTATACGAAAATGAATATTTAAATAGACCAAAATGAATCTAAAGAAATATATTTGTAATTGCATATAGATTTAATATTATCTGAGCTTAGATAATGAATAGTTTGAGAGAAGAACTCACTGATTTCATCCAGTGTTTTATA
>JAKQEZ010000398.1 GCA_029558435.1 Bacteroidota bacterium | reverse complement strand
GAATTAACAGCCAACTATTTCCTATCAATTGTCGTCATGTGAGTAATTAGATTTTAGTTTTTGTTAATTATCTTACTTTTTACAATTGTTTTAAGGTTTCATATTCAATACAAAAGCACATTATGAAAATAATGTGCTTTTGTATTTTACGTTGTTTAAATAACAAAAAGTTAAAATAATAACAATATGTTTTATTTTTAAATTTTAAATTTATTTTTGTGCTCCTAAATTTTTAAAATGAAAGTATTAAAATTTGGTGGCACATCGGTTGGATCTGCTCAACGTATAAAAAATTTACTCTCAATAATTGGTTCGGACGAATCAAAAATTATTGTATTGTCAGCAGTTGCTGGTACCACAAACGCCTTGGTTGAAATTGCTGATTGTTTGTATCAAGACAAGCGAGAAGAAGCACATCGAAAAATTCAGCTATTAAAAGATAGTTATACCCAACTAATCCATGATTTATTTGAAATTAAAACATTAGACAAAGCTATTTTATTAATTGATTATCATTTTGATACGATAATTTCTTTGTCCAACGATTTGTTTACACCAGTAGAAGAAAAAATAATTTTAGCACAAGGCGAATTGTTGTCAACAGCTTTGTTTCATTATTACTTGGAAGAGTTAAACGTGCGTTCTGTTTTGTTACCTGCATTGGATTTTATGAAAACAGATGAAAACAATGAACCCGATATTGCTTTTATTCGTGAAAATATACAATCGTTGTTGAACAATCCAACGAATGAGCCTATTCTTTACATTACGCAAGGATTTATTTGCCGCAATGCATTTGGAGAAGTGGATAATTTGCAAAGAGGAGGTTCGGATTATACCGCATCGTTGATTGGTGCTGCTATTGCTTCCGAAGAAGTTCAAATTTGGACGGATATTGATGGCATGCACAACAATGATCCACGTGTGGTGGCAAATACCCGCCCAATTGCCTTTTTGAGTTTTGAAGAAGCGGCCGAGTTGGCTTATTTTGGTGCTAAAATTTTGCATCCACAAAGTATTTTTCCAGCTCAAAAATTCAATGTGCCCGTTCGTATATTAAACACAATGTCACCACAATCGCAGGGAACTTTAATCAGTCAAACTGGTGATGCAAATGCTGTTGGAGTGCGTTCTATTGCTGCAAAAGACGGCATTACTGCCATTCGCATACAATCTTCACGCATGTTACTGGCATACGGTTTTTTGCGCCGTGTTTTTGAAGTGTTTGAACGTTACAAAACACCAATTGATATGATAACCACTTCAGAAGTTGCTGTTTCATTAACTATTGACAATACGCGCTTTTTGAATGAAATTATTGGTGAATTGAACGATTTTGGAACCGTAAATGTGGATGAAAATCAAACGATTATTTGTGTTGTTGGCACTTTTGAAATGGATGCAACGGGTTATGCTGCTCAAATTTTTGAAGGAATAAAACATTTGCCTATCCGTATGATTTCTTATGGTGGTTCCAATCACAATGTGTCACTTTTAGTGGATTCTAAAAACAAAGCAGAGGCACTTCAATCACTTCACAATCATTTGTTTTAATATGCTTGACACTACAACACTTGAGCAAATAAAAGGAATTGAAACACCTTTTTATCTGTATGACTTGCAATTGTTGCAGCAAACATTGCAACAAGCAAAAGAAGCAGCCGACAAACGCAATTACCACGTTCATTTTGCCTATAAAGCCAATTTTAATGACGTGATTTTGAGAAAAATGCATCAAATGGGTTTTGGAGCCGATTGTGTGAGTGGCAACGAAGTGAAAAAAGCCATCGAAATTGGTGTTGCTCCCGAAAATATTACGTTTGCAGGAGTCGGTAAAACTGAAAAAGAAATCCGTTTTGCTTTGCAACATGCTATTTTTGCATTCAACGTTGAATCAATTCAAGAGCTAATTGTTATTGGTGAAATTGCTACCGATATGCAACAAAAAGCACACATTGCACTGCGCATTAATCCCAATGTTGACGCACAAACGCATCATTACATTACAACTGGTTTAGACGAAAATAAATTTGGAATTTTACCAAGCAATGTGGCCGAATGTGTTTCCATTATTCGCATGAATCCGTTTTTAGAATTGCAAGGAATTCATTTTCACATCGGTTCACAAATTTTAGAAATGAATGTTTTTAAAAGTTTGTGCGTGAAAGTGAATGAATGGAACAGTTGGTTTGAAGAACGTGGTGTTTATCTTAAAACGATCAATGTTGGTGGGGGATTGGGTGTTGATTACAAACATCCAGACGAACATCCCATTACCGATTTTGAAACTTACTTTTCAATTTTTGAAAACTTTTTAGAAATACGTCCACACCAAGAAGTACATTTTGAACTTGGTAGGGCATTAGTGGCTCAATGCGGTAGTCTGGTGACGCAAGTTCAATATGTTAAAACAGGAATAAAAAAACGTTTTGCCGTTGTGGATGCAGGAATGACAGAGTTGATTCGCCCTGCACTATACCAGGCTTATCACAAGATTGAAAAAATGACTTCTTCAAACGATAGCACGATGTTGTATGATATTGTTGGACCCATTTGTGAAAGCTCGGATACTTTTGCAAAAGAAATTGAGTTGCCAGCTTTGTCTCGAGGTGATTTATTAATAATTCGCACAGCAGGAGCTTACGGAGAAGTAATGGCTTCACGTTACAATTTACGCGATGCAATTCAAAGTTATTTCATCAACGATTCTACGCCAATTCTAGCCAACGGATGATAATTGCTTTTTGCCGTTGCATAAATTTTTAGTGCCAAATCTTTATCTCCAGAGTAACGACTGTGGTACAATTCCTCGTAAATAGGTTCGATGTATTTCATACGTCCAGTTTTACGTAAGAATTTTTCCATGTTAGGTTGCGCCAATGTATAACCTCGTTTAATAGCTAATAAATACCACTCACACATGATTTCGGAATTATTGCAGCCTTTGAAATTCAATTGCTCGTCAATTTGTTTCATTGTTTTAGCACTCACTTCCATTGGTAAGTTGCGAATAAACGACATCCATTCTTGGGTTGTGAGGGTATTTAGCTGAAATTTTTTCAATTTTTTAATGTTTCCTTTCCCAACTTCTTCGGCCAATAAATTCACTTTATTCAATCGTTTTGAAGTAATTTGAATACAGTTTTGAGGAATTTGTGGGCTATAAATCCATTCTTCTACATTAAAATCAACTTTGTTGGGGCGAATTAAATTTTCTTCTAAATACGCTACAAAATCTTCTGTAGTAAGCGTTTTGAATGAAAAATGTTTGAAGTAACTGTTGAGGAATTTATCAAATTTTTGACGTCCAAAGGTTTGTTCCAAAGTGCGCAAGAAGTATGCTCCTTTGATGTAGGCAATATCCGTCATTGCATCGTCGGGACTTCTACTTTCTAAATTCAACTTTAAATGTGTGTCTTTTTCGTCTGTTTTTTTAAGTGAACGTTGTAATTCTTGGTATTCAATCACCGCTAGAATGTCTGCAACATCTTTTCCATAAAGTTGCTCCATTATGCGGTTTTCCAAATAAACGGTAAACCCTTCGTTTAACCAAAAATCTTCCCACGAAGCGTTGGTAACCAAATTGCCCGACCATGAATGTGCTAATTCGTGTGCAATAACTGTTACCAATGATCTATCACCAGTTATTAGCGTTGGATTTGCAAACGTTAAACGTGGATTTTCCATTCCTCCAAACGGAAAAGAATAGGGAAGAACTACCACATCGTATCGTCCCCATTGGTATTTTCCAAATTGATTTTCAGCGGCTTGAATCATTTTTGGTAAATCCACCATCTCATTGGCACAAGCATCCAATAATTCAGGTTCTGAATACACCCCACAATTTTCGCCTATACTTTTAAATTCTATGTTACCAACAGCAAGTGCAATTAAATAAGCAGGTATAGGTTGCTTCATTTCAAAATGATACAAACCAGTTTTGTTATTCTTTTGTGGATTTTCGGCACTCATGATGGCCAAATATTCTTTTGGTACTTTGACATCCGCAGAATAGGTAATTCTGTTTTCAGGACTATCTTGAACAGGAAGCCAAGTACGTGTCAAAATACTTTCGCCTTGCGAGTATAAGAAAGGATGTTTTTTTCCTTCTGTCAATTCAGGATCCAACCAATCCAATGCTTCCGTTTTTTCGGTTGTTTTATAGTAAATGTTGATGTATTCTACAGTAGAATCAATGGCAACTAGCAAGGGGGCTCCTAAAATAGAATCGGTTTCACCAATCACATAATCGGCATCTTTTTCATTGCCTTTTCCTGTTGTAACTTTTTGGATATTCAGGTATTTAATGTCAAAAATGGCAGTATCGGTTTTTTTCAATCGCTCCATTTGGTGTCGAGCAATGCCATAAATAGTTTTATTCGGAAAATTGACATCGAGTTCTAAATGCAAATGTTTGGTTCTAATTTTATCCAAATTGGCATACGAATGTATGTCGCCCACTCGTGCCACATGTACTTTATGATTGGTTTGATTATTTTCAGATGTTGTGCAAGATGCTAAAACAAAAGGCGCAACCATCAATGAATAAACAATGTATTTTACTTTTTGAAACATGTTTAAAATTAAAGTTGCCAAATATATAAAAATAAAAAATGATAAATAAATCGTTTTTTCGACTATTTTTCAGACTTATAAACAATTGATGAGAATAAATAAACTTTAGCGTTTGTTAAGTTGATATTGCTTTTTTTATAGATTTGTAAGAAATAGAAAAGAACTAAATGAAAATTATACTTCTGTTTACTACGCTTCTTTTGCAATCTATCGTATTTTCGCAAGGTTGGGTTCCTGTTGGTTCTCGCTCCAACGCTTTGGCAAATGCTTCGGTAACGCTGGTAGATGCTTGGGCCTATCATCACAATCCTGGTGCTTTAGGCGAAATAACCAGTCCAACAGTTGGTATAAGTTACGAAAATCGTTTTTTACTTAAAGAATTTCAAAGTCAAGGAATTGCTTATGCACACCCTTTAAAATATGGTGTTATTTCTGTTGGTGGACAATTTTACGGCTATAAATTGTTTCGAACGCAACGCGTAGGAGTTGGTTACAGCTTAAAATTGGCCAAACGTTTCTATGCAGGTGTGCAAATTAATTACCAAGGTTTGCAATTGAATTCCAATTATGGCAATAAAAACACGGTGACGGGTGAAATTGGCTTGCAAGCATTGTTAACCGACAATTGGCGTTTGGGTTTTAGTGTTCTTAATGTCGGAGCAACGAAATTAAATTCTTACCAAAATGAACGTTTTGCTACGCATTTTAGGTTGGGAATGAGTTATTTATTAGCCAATAAAGTCTTGTTTTTATTAGAAGGCTCTAAAACAATTGTGGATAAAGTTAAAATCAAAGGTGCGGTAGAATACGAACCGTTTAAGAATTTCTTTATACGCGCAGGTGTTGCAAGTGCTCCGTTAGAAATAACGTTTGGATTTGGATACAAATGGAAAGTGGTTTCGTTTGATATAGGTTCTGCCTACCACAACGTCTTGGGTTGGTCGCCTAACATTTCAATCACTTATTCTGCAAACAAAAAACAACATGTGGATTAAATTCATTGCGTTCATAATGTTTTTTAGTGTCTTTTCTGTTTGGGGGCAAGACAAAGAAAGTATTGTGCAACAACGCATTGAGTTTATTTCAGAACAGTTAGAAACCGAAGAATTGGATTTGACCGATGTGATTCAAACACTTTATTTTCGATATGATAACCCGTTGAATTTAAACAACTGTACCAAAGAAGATTTGGAAGAATTGAATTTGTTAACCGATATACAAGTCAATGATTTGTTGTTGCACCGCCAAAAATTCGGCAAGTTGATTAACATCTACGAGTTGCAAAGTTTGGAGTTTTGGAGTTTGGAAACCATTTATTTGGTGTTGCCTTTTGTGAGAGTGGAGGATCGCACCGACCAATTGCACGTTTCATTTAAAGAAGCCATCAAGCGAGGAAAATTTGAGTGGTATGCACGTTATCAACGCGTTTTAGAAGCAAAAAAAGGCTATCAAGCACCCAATGATTCTGTTTTAAAAGCCAGTAATTCGTATTATCACGGCAATCCCGATAAATATTATACCCGTTTTCGTTATTCGTATCGAACCAACATCAGCATTGGTTTAACAGCTGAAAAAGATCCGGGCGAGCAATTTTTTAAAGGTTCTCAAAAACAAGGATTTGATTTTTATTCGGCACATGCTTTTTACAAAGGCGGAAAATACTTGCGTGCTGTTGCCATTGGCGATTTTCAAACACAAATTGGTCAGGGTTTAAACATGTGGACGGGATATGCTTTTGGTAAAACAGCCGATGTGGTGAACACGAAGAAAAGCGCCATACCATTAAAACCCTATACTTCGGTGGATGAAAATCGATTTTTAAGAGGAGCAGGGGTTGATTTGGGCTACAAAGATTTTTCACTCACCCTATTTGGTTCTGTAAAAACGGTAGATGGTGCAACCACAACAGTTGACACGTCTTCAACCGATGATTCTGATTTTTTTGTACCCGAAGAAACCGTTTCAAGTATCAATACAACTGGTTTTCACCGTACTAACTCTGAAATTAGTAGAAAAGGCTCATTAACCGAAATCATTTATGGAGCTAACTTTCGTTACAATCATAAAAACTTGCACATTGGTGCGGCAGCAGTGAATTGGGGGTACAACAAACCCTATGTAAAACCAGTAGAACCTTACAATCAATTTGATTTTAGAGGAAAAAATACTACTTCCATTTCGGTGGATTACAATTATGTGATTCGCAATTTCAACTTTTTTGGCGAGGTGAGTTATGTTACACATTCCAACAGCTGGGCAACATTGCACGGAGTGGTGATGGCATTGCATTCGCGTGTTTCAATGAGTCTTGTTTACCGTCATTATCAACGAGGTTATAGTACGTTTTACAATACCGCTTTTGCAGCATCAGGAAGAACCGAAAATGCAACCAATGAAAGTGGTTTATACATGGGATTGAGCGTAGGAATAACCAAAACATTTGGCATCAACATGTATTTTGATTATTACAAATTTCCATGGATGAAATACCAAGTAAATCAACCTAGTTATGGTCATGATTTGTTGATTCAACCTACTTTTAAACCTTCTAAATCGTTGGAGATATATGCACGTTTTCGCCAACACTTGCGTCAAAAAAATAGCCGCAATTCGGATGGAACTATCATAGGAATAGAAGATGTATATCAACGCAATTACCGATTGAACGTTACCTACAAAGTTTCGGAAGATTTTACGCTCAAAAGTAGGGTAGAGTATGTAACCATTAACCGACCAAGCAACAAACCAGAAGATGGAATTTTGTTTACCCAAGATGTTGTCTATAATCCTAAAAAATTACCTTTTGAAATAGCTTTGCGCTATGCCATGTTTGATACCGATAGTTACGACTCTAGAATTTACTCGTTTGAAGCAAATGCACTTTATGTGTATTCAATTCCAGCTTACTATTACCAAGGAAGTCGCGCCTACTTGTTGTTTAGAGTGCGTGTATTCAAAAACCTTGACATTTGGGCAAGATACGGGTTGTTTTTGTACAACAATCGCAAAACTTTAGGTTCTGGACCCGAAGAAATTAAAGGCAATCACAAACAAGATTTAACCCTACAATTGCGTTTAAAATTCTAGGTTTATTCAAACAAACTTGGTTGATTATCGTCCTCGTCTTTTGTCAAATCCCATTCCATTGTTGGAGCTTCACCGTCATTACTGTCGTTATCCAATTCCAAATTTTCATTTTCTGTTGTTGATGCAGCAACATCATTATTGGCTTCTGGCCACGGTTCTTCGCCACCTTCAGGAATTTCAATCAACACCTCTTTAACTTTTAATTTTGTCAATTGGTTTCCTTGCGCTTTCATTCCCTTAACTTCTATAAAATCAGCTAATTCAATGATGGTGTCTGGAAGATTTTTAGTTGCTTTTAACAATTTATTGTAAACAACACGTGCTTTTGGACGATATGCCGTGGTTGCGATATCCAACAACGAACCTTCACTTTCGCTGATGAATGAAACACGCTTGTCCATCGTTACTTCGCACAAGAAACGTTTAACAAAATGCATATCTTTTTCGGCATCGTAATAAACTGCTGAAATGGGACGTTCTGGATGCCACTTTTCGATGTGCATCATATCCTCGTCAAAATGGGTTGCCAAGTCAAAACTAGACAAACGGTACTCACCATTTTTATACAAGGTTAGAATTTTATCGTTGCCTTTGAATTGCCCCAAGAATGTTCCACGCCCTTCATCGTTTAATCGACCAACAATTGTGTCGTACCAAATCTTACGAGCCGCAAGGGTAGAACCTCCCACTTCTTTTTGAACGATTTTTTGAACAATTTCTTTTGTTACACGGTTACCCGCAGCACTTCTACCTTTAATGAGCAATGCGCCAAAGTCAATATCAAAACGCAAACGTTTGATGTGTGGTCGTGGGCGCAACATAACGGTTACAATTTCTCTTTCTCCATTTGGATGCACAGAGAAATACAACATTTTGGAACCTTTAACACCACGTGTCAAGTCATATTCTGTATCACGTGTTATGGAATCAACTGTAAAGCGTTTCATCATGGTAGCTCCACCAATTCCATCTTGGTAAATCATGTGATAAATGGTGCGTTTGTCGCCTTTTTTCCAAACATTGGCATACACAATTCCTTTGCCTACAAATTTCTTTTCACTGACTTTTGAAACCATCATTTTACCCGAAGCAAAGAAGATAATCACATCGTCAATTTCAGAACAATCCGAGATGTATTCTGCTTTTTTCAAGCCATAACCCACAAATCCTTCGTCGTAATCCACATAAAGTTTTCTGTTGGCAATAATTACTTTGGTAGCATTGATAGAATCAAACGTTTTTATTTCTGTTTTGCGTTCTCTTCCTTCGCCAAAACGTTTTTTCAAATCTTTGTAATACTCAATGGCGTATTCAATCAAATTATCCAAATTGTTTTTGATTTCTTCCATTTCGGCTTCAATTTTAGCAATCAAATCATCTGCTTTTGAAGCATCGAAACGGGTAATACGAATCATAGGAATTTGCGTTAGTTTTTGCAAATCTTCATCTACAATTTCGCGAATCAATTGTTTTTTGAACGGCTCAAACGATTTGTACAAATAAGCAAACAACGATTCTTTGTCAGAATAATGCTTGAAATCAATGTACATTTCATTGTTGATGAATATCTTTTCCAAGGTTGAGAAATGCCATTGACGTTGTAATTCATCTAGGCGTATTTCCAATTCCTTACGCAATAAATCAACCGTGTTGTTGGTGTTGATTTTCAATATTTCGCTCACTCCAATAAAACGTGGTTTGTCGCCATCAATTACCGAAGCATTAGGAGAAATAGAAACTTCACAATCTGTAAAAGCATACAGCGCATCTATGGTTTTATCGGGAGATACGCCTGGAGCAAGGTGAATAATGATTTCAACATTAGCAGCCGTGTTGTCCTCAATTTTTTTGATTTTTATCTTTCCTTTGTCGTTTGCCTTTAGAATAGAATCAATTAACGAGGTAGTTGTTCCGACTGGAATCTCATTTATTATCAGTGTCTTAGAGTCTTCCTTTTTAATCTTTGCTCTAAGTCTAACTTTTCCTCCTCTCAACCCATCGTTGTAATTAGAAAAATCGGCCATACCACCATTGGGAAAATCTGGAAAAATCTCAACGCGTTTTCCTCTTAAATGGTTGATGGATTGGTCAATTAGTTCTATAAAATTGTGTGGTAAAATTTTACACGCCATCCCAACAGCAATTCCTTCGGCACCTTGAGCCAAAAGCAAGGGGAATTTAACAGGTAATTGTTCGGGTTCATCGTTTCTCCCGTCATAGCTTTTTAGCCAATTGGTAGTTTTAGGATTAAAAACAACGTGATTAGCAAATTTTGTTAAACGTGCTTCAATATAACGTGGAGCTGCAGCACCGTCACCAGTTAATGTGTTTCCCCAGTTTCCTTGGCAATCAATTAACAAGTCTTTTTGACCCAATTGCACCAACGCATCGCCAATAGAAGCATCACCGTGAGGGTGGTATTTCATGGTGTTACCAATAATGTTGGCAACTTTGTTGTAGCGACCGTCATCCATTTCTTTCATGGAATGCAAAATTCTTCGCTGCACCGGTTTGAAACCATCGTGAACAGAAGGAACAGCACGTTCAAGAATAACGTAGGAAGCGTAGTCTAAGAACCAGTTTTCGTATAATCCACTAACAGGAATGATAGAACCTCCTTCGGTATCCTCTTCATGTTGGTGTAGGTTACCAAAATTGGTGTTTTCTCCTCCATTGGAAGTAGTTTCTTCGTTTTCTTCGTTATCGAAATTCTCGTTTAATTCGTCGTCGTTTTCTATCATAAATTTGAAATAGATGCTTTATTAATCAACTGCTAACTCTTCTTTTAAACCATCAATTGCAGCGTCAGAACGCAAGTTGCCAATGATAAAATCTTGGCGTTCTTGTGTGTTTTTGCCCATGTAATAACTCAAAATGGTTTCAATGGTAGTGTCTTTCGACAACACAACTGGTTCTAAGCGCATGTCTTCTCCTATAAAGTTTTTGAACTCTTCTGGCGAAATTTCTCCCAACCCTTTAAATCGTGTGATTTCTGGATTTCGTCCTAATTTTTCAATAGCTGCAATACGCTCTTCTTCGGAATAGCAATAAATTGTTTCTTTTTTATTGCGCACTCGGAAAAGCGGTGTTTGCAAGACATATACATGGTTGCGTTTTACTAAATCGGGGAAGAATTGTAAGAAAAATGTTAGTAACAACATGCGTATGTGCATACCATCCACATCGGCATCGGTAGCAATTACGATCTTGTTGAAACGTAAATTCTCCATCTCCTCTTCAATGTCCAATGCAGCTTGCAAGAGGTTGAATTCTTCGTTTTCATACACTATTTTCTTGGTCAAACCATAACAGTTGAGCGGTTTACCACGCAATGAAAATACAGCTTGTGTATTCACATCACGTGATTTTGTAATGGAACCACTTGCCGAGTCTCCCTCAGTAATAAACAAGGTGGTTTCATCTGCTCGTTCATCTTTAGAATCTGTAAAATGAATACGGCAATCGCGCAATTTTCTATTGTGTAATGAAGCTTTTTTAGCTCTGTCGCGTGCAATTTTTCGAATACCCGACAATTCTTTGCGTTCACGCTCCGATTGTTTGATTTTCTTTTCAATAGCTTCAGCAATATCAGGATTGCGGTGCAAGTAATTGTCTAGCTTTTCCTTTAAAAAATCGTTGACAAAAGCACGCATAGATTTTCCGTTGGGCTCAATTTCTTGTGAACCTAATTTTGTCTTGGTTTGCGATTCAAAAACAGGTTCAATAACTTTTACTGAAATTGCAGCAACAATTGATTGACGAATATCGGATGCTTCGTAGTTTTTACCATAAAAATCACGTATCACTTTTGCAACTGACTCTCTAAAAGCACTTTGATGTGTACCTCCTTGTGTGGTGTTTTGACCGTTCACAAATGAATAGTAATCCTCGCCATAGGTGCGTCCGTGTGTAAAAGCTACTTCAATATCTTCGCCTTCTAGGTGAATAATCGGGTAGAGTGGATCACCGTCCATGTTGTCTTCCAACAAATCTTTCAATCCATTTTTAGATTGCAGGCGTTCTCCGTTGAAATGTATTGCCAATTCTCGATTGAGATAGCAATAATTCCACATCATTTTATTTAAATAAGCTGTTTTGAAGCTATATTTTCTAAAAATTTGTTCGTCGGGAATAAATTCCACATACGTTCCATTTTTTTCGTCAGTAGCGGAAAGTTCATATTCTTTTACAACATTTCCTCTGTCAAAATCGACTTCTTTTTTTTGTCCATCTCTAACCGAATAGACTTTAAAGAAACTGGAAAGAGCGTTTACAGCTTTTGTACCAACACCGTTCAAACCAACCGATTTTTTAAATGCTTTGGAGTCGTATTTACCTCCGGTATTCATTTTTGAAACGACTTCAACCACTTTTCCTAATGGAATTCCACGACCATAATCGCGTATTGCTACTTTTCCGTCTTTAATTTTGACTTCAATTTTTTTACCATTTCCCATTACAAATTCATCGATACAGTTATCGATAACCTCTTTCACGAGAACGTAAATACCATCGTCGGCCGAACTACCATCGCCCAATTTCCCGATATACATACCAGGACGTAAGCGGATGTGTTCCTTCCAATCGAGGGAGCGTATGTTTTCTTCTGTGTATTGAACCTCTGCCATGTTGTTGTTGAATGTCTGTAGCTAACAAATTTAAGCATCTATTAGCGTGTTTTTTTAAAGATTTTGAGGATTTATTCACAATTAAACGTGAATAAGGAAGGTGTATAAAACGTGAAAGGGATAATACTTGCGTAATACCCCTTTCAAACCTAACCTAACCTACCTTTTACAACTAAACCTAGCACAAATATAGGTATATAATTTTATTCAATGCAAGTTTTTTAATTTTTTTTTGTTAATTTTTTAACGCAACTAAAGAGGATGCTAAGCATGCATAACTTATTGAGTTACTTTTTATTGTGTTGAGTATGGTGTTTTTAAGGATGATATTATGTTGAATAGTATAAAAAATTAAAAAACAGAAGTTATAAACAAAATAACTTAAAATATGTTTAAAAAAAATCAACGATTTTCCTTTGTAAATTGTCCAATTCGACTTAAATTTGCGCTCAATTTGTTTGTAAGAATCAAACATCAAATTGAAACACATACATAAATGCCAAAAGACAATTCTATTAAGTCCGTTTTAATCATAGGTAGCGGACCAATCGTAATCGGGCAAGCATGCGAATTCGATTACTCAGGATCTCAAGCAGCACGCTCACTTCGTGAAGAAGGAATAGAAGTTACATTAATTAATTCCAATCCAGCAACTATCATGACTGATAAAGTTGTAGCGGATAATGTTTACTTACAACCTCTTGAACCTGAATCCATTATTGAAATTCTAAAAAACCACAAAATTGATGCTGTGTTGCCAACCATGGGAGGTCAAACAGGGTTGAACCTTGCTATGAAATGCGAGGAAATGGGTATTTGGGAAGAATATGGTGTGCGTATGATTGGTGTGGATACCACTGCCATTGCCATTACCGAAGATCGTGAGCAATTTCGTGAGTTGATGGGTAAAATTGGAGTTCCAATGGCGCCTCAAAAAACAGCAAAATCGTTCTTAGAAGGAAAAGAAATTGCACAAGAATTTGGTTTTCCATTGTGTATTCGTGCTTCTTATACCTTAGGAGGGGCTGGAGCTTCTATTGTATATGATTCAAAAGAATTTGATAGTTTACTAGAAAGAGGGTTGCAATTATCACCTATCCACGAAGTGATGATTGACAAAGCAATGATGGGATGGAAAGAATTTGAGTTGGAATTATTGCGCGATGCCAATGATAACGTTGTTATTGTTTGTTCGATTGAGAATTTTGACCCAATGGGAATTCACACTGGAGATTCAATTACAGTAGCTCCTGCCATGACATTGTCGGATACAACTTTCCAAAAAATGCGTGATATGGCCATCAAAATGATGCGTTCAATCGGGAATTTTGCAGGTGGTTGTAACGTGCAGTTTGCTGTTAGCCCAGATGATAAAGAAGAAATTATTGCTATTGAAATCAACCCACGTGTATCGCGTTCATCGGCCTTAGCATCAAAAGCAACTGGTTATCCAATTGCAAAAATTGCTTCAAAATTGGCAATCGGATACCGTTTGGATGAATTGAAAAACCAAATTACGAAAACAACTTCGGCAATGTTTGAGCCAACGTTGGATTATGTAATTGTTAAAATACCGCGTTGGAACTTTAATAAATTCCCTGGAACTGACCGTCGTTTGGGATTGCAAATGAAATCAGTAGGTGAGGTGATGGGAATTGGACGCTCGTTCCAAGAAGCGTTGCAAAAAGCATGTCAATCACTTGAAATCAACAGAAATGGTTTGGGTGCCGATGGAAAAGAATTGACTGATCAACGTGAAATATTGCACTCGCTTGAAAATGCATCGTGGAACCGCTTGTTTCATATTTATGATGCCATTAAATTAGGAATTCCGTTCAAAACAATTCAAGAAAAAACAAAAATCGACTTGTGGTTCTTAAAACAAATCGAAGAGTTGATTGATTTGGAACGTAAAATGGAAAAATATCATTTGGAAAACATTCCAAAAGAATTGTTGTTTGAAGCAAAACAAAAAGGTTATGCCGATCGTCAAGTAGCGCATCTATTGCGTTGTTTGGAATCGGAAGTACATAAAAAACGTGAAGAATTTGGTATCAAGCGTGTCTATAAATTAGTGGATACGTGTGCCGGTGAGTTTGAAGCACAAACACCTTATTATTACTCAACGTTTGAATACGAAAACGAAAGCGTTGTTTCGGATAAAAAGAAAATTGTAGTTTTAGGTTCTGGACCAAACCGTATTGGACAGGGAATAGAGTTTGATTACTCATGTGTTCACGGAGTGTTGGCAGCTAAAGAATGTGGTTATGAAACCATCATGATTAACTGTAACCCGGAAACCGTTTCAACCGACTTTGATACAGCCGATAAATTGTACTTTGAACCAGTATTCTGGGAGCATATTTATGACATTATTCAGCACGAAAAACCAGTGGGTGTAATTGTTCAATTGGGTGGTCAAACAGCATTGAAATTAGCTGAAAAATTAAATCGCTACGGTATTCCAATTATTGGTACAAGCTACGAAGCATTGGATTTAGCCGAAGACAGAGGTCGTTTTTCTAAATTATTGGAAGAAAACAACATATTGTTCCCTAAATACGGTGTGGTTGAAAGTGCTGAACAAGCATTGGAATTGTCAAAAGACTTAGGATTCCCGTTATTGGTTCGTCCTTCTTATGTATTGGGTGGACAAAAAATGAAAATTGTTATCAACGAGGAAGAATTGGAGCACCATGTTGTGGACATTATTGGTGAAATGGGTGCCAACCAAATTTTGTTGGATCATTTTATAGGTGGTGCCATTGAGTGCGAGGCCGATGCTATTTGCGATGGAGAAGATGTGTACATCATCGGAATCATGCAGCACATTGAGCCAGCTGGAATTCACTCGGGTGACTCTTATGCGGTATTGCCTCCATACAATTTAGGTGATTTGGTAATGACTCAAATTGAAGAAATTACTAAAAAAGTAGCAAAAGCATTAAAAACAGTAGGTTTAATCAATATTCAATATGCAGTAAAAGACGATAAAGTGTATGTGATTGAAGCCAATCCACGTGCATCGAGAACCGTTCCATTTATTGCAAAAGCATACGATGAACCTTATGTAAATTACGCAACAAAAGTGATGTTGGGAGAGAAAAAAGTGAAAGATTTTAATTTCAATCCTAAAAAAGAAGGGTATGCAATTAAAATTCCAGTTTTCTCTTATGAAAAATTCCCAGATGTGAAAAAAGAATTAGGTCCAGAAATGAAATCAACCGGAGAAGGAATTCGATTCATAAAAGACTTAAGAGACCCATTCTTTATGAAGATTTATGCGGAAAGAAACATGCATTTATCGAAGTAATTAATAGATAATTTGAGCAAATTACTCCTAATAAAATAAAAGAAATGAAAAACGATACACCAGCAGTTTTAATACTTGAAGACGGAACAATATTTCATGGTAAAGCCATTGGGAAAATTGGCACTACAACCGGTGAGATTGCTTTCAATACAGGTATGACAGGTTATCAAGAAGTATTTACCGACCCTTCCTATTATGGGCAAATTTTGGTAATGACAACTTCACATATTGGGAATTATGGTGTGCACGATGAAGAGGTGGAGTCTGATGCAATGATGATTGCTGGACTTGTAACCAAAAAGTTTTCTGAAACGTTTTCACGCGCATCTGCAAGTGGATCAATGGAAAACTTGATGCAGCAAAATGAAAAAGTTGGAATTTCGGATGTGGATACAAGAGCATTGGTGCGTCATATTCGCAGTAAAGGTGCCATGAATGCCATTATTTCATCCGAC
This sequence comes from Bacteroidota bacterium, assembly GCA_029558435.1. The sequence continues at coordinate 2,531 of JAKQEZ010000398.1, read as the reverse complement.
TACACATCGATTGAAGATTTGAAAGCACAATTGGCTCAAGTTCCTTCAATGAGTGGGTTGGAATTGTCTTCAAAAGTTTGCACAAAAGAAGCCTATGAAGTAAAACCAGAAAATCCAATTTGCAAAATTTCTGTAGTTGATTTTGGAATTAAGAAAAACATTGTTCGTTGCTTGGTTGAGCGTGGAGCACACGTTAAGGTGTTTCCTATGCATACAACATTAGCAGAATTGGATAGCTTTCAACCAGATGGTTATATGTTGTCAAATGGACCAGGCGATCCAGGTGTAATGGCTGATTCTATTCAATTGGTAAAAGAAATATCCAATGCCGGAAAACCAGTTTTTGGAATTTGTTTAGGACACCAATTGTTGGGCTTGTCATTGGGCTTGAAAACAGAAAAAATGTTTAACGGTCATCGTGGAATTAACCACCCAATTTTGAATTTGAAAACAGGAAAATGCGAGATTACATCACAAAATCATGGGTTTGTAGTTTCTAAAGAAAGTATTGATGCTAATCCAAATGTAGAGTTAACGCACATCCACTTGAACGATAATACTGTAGCTGGAATGGAGATTAAAGGTAAACCAGTATTTTCTGTGCAATACCATCCAGAAGCATCAGCTGGTCCACACGATTCAAGATATTTGTTTGATCAATTTATTGAAAACATTAAGGCAGCAAAATAAATTCATACAATAAAAAAGGCTCGGAAGTACCGAGCCTAATTTTTATCATTAACCTGTAGACGTTAATAATTGATCCACTTCTATTAACGATACTTTAAAGAAAAGGTTTCAAAAAATAGTAGTTAATTGTGTTTTGCTGACCAAAATTGCTTTCCTTCCCATTCTTTTATTGGTTGATTAGGGTAGGAGTTGGCAATTTCAATTAATTGTTCTGCCGTTACCATTGTTAAAATTTCTGAAAACAAAACAGTTTCTTCAAAACGAATTAAACGGTTCAAATCTTCTTCGATAGAATTTAACGTTTTGATATCTTTTGGACATTTTTCAAATAAACGCTTGATTCTTCTGTGCTGTGTTTGTGCTTTCTTTAAAAATTGATTATCAGCATCTAAAAGGGCAAACAATTTTTTTTCTTCTAACTCAAAATGATTTTTTAAATTATTGTGCCAAAACCAATCAACATATTTCCACATTTCATCAATTGGAGCATTTAGTTTTATTCCTTGTTGAATGTTCCAACTTAAAGAACGTCCTAAATGGTGGTCCTTACTGATAAACTGTAAAATACTTTGATCTTTAGAAATTTCAAACGCCATAATTTTAAAATTTTAATTGTCCCAGTATGAGTTGAAGCAAAGAAGATTAATGGTTTGCAAAAATAAGTGAGAAAGTTAAACAATCCCACTTATTTAATCAAAAATTAAAATTGTTTTTCTAACTCTATTGCTTTGGGAAACAAAATGTTATTCTCTAAATGTATGTGTAAATGCAAATCTGCTTCAAACTCTTTAAGCATTGATAAAGTTACACGGTATGTAGTACAACCATCTTCTGGAACTTCATAATTGTTTGTCAATTCTGCAATTCTTCTAAAGCGTTCGCCTTCTGCATTGTGATCGTGTTTCATTGCATCAATTGGGTTTTCAACTGTTCCAAAAGAAGATGCTTGTAAAGGTTGATTGCTATCTTTTGCTTTCACCATTTTGCGAATGAATGGAAATAAAATCAATTCTTCTTTTTTCATGTGTTGTGCCAACTCACCAGCAGATTGATTGAACAATTCTTCTACTTCTCTCAATTCTGGGTGACGATCTCCGTGAACACGTGCAATTTTACTCAAATACGGAATAATTTCTCCTGTTTTGGCTTCAACATAACGATGGTGTTTTTTCTCCACATAATCAGCCAATAAATCCAATGGCCAAGAAGAATAATCGATGGAACCAGTGCTTTGCGTTGCAGTTGCTTCGTTTAAATCGTAAACTACTTTACTTGCATCAATATTTCCTTGTTGACATGCTTCATCAATGCTTCTGTTTCCATTGCAACAAAAATCAATACCATACTTACTAAATACAGCTGCAGCACGGTAATCTTGCGCCACTAATTCTCCAACATTGTTTTTCTCTGTGATACTCATAACTATTTATTTAATTAAATTTTTTCTGCGATAATTGCAATTGCATTCATGTTGTTTTTGTATTTTTTGAATGTATTGCTCATTTCCGTAATTCTTTTTCTAGCTTTTTTATATCGGAAGATGTTAAAGTAAATTTTTAAAGCTCTAAAAAATCCTTCATCTTGAAATATACGTGAAGTTTCTAACAAACTCATTGAATTTTGCTCCACTTTTTTAACTCTAAACCCTTCGTTTTCTAACAATGTTGTCCATTCCGATTCGGTTAGTGGACGTGCATTTACACGTATTGCCATCGCTAAATCTTTTTGTATTTCAGCTTTTTTATCTTCACTTAAATTATTGGGGGTTAATCCCAATTCATGAATCGCATACAGCCCTCCTTTTTTTAATACACGATGCGCTTCTTTAATAATTTCAGCTT
>JAKQEZ010000362.1 GCA_029558435.1 Bacteroidota bacterium | reverse complement strand
TTTGGTACAATTTCAAATCGGCTTTTGCGAATGCAGTTAAAGCGGTTTTGGTACTATCTTCCACGCTATTGTCTTGAATCAGCATAAACAACTCAATAGCATCATTGGCAATTAACAAACTTGACGATTGTTTCAGGTTTTTCACTTGTTGTAACGTCCACTCAAAATCGGCTTTGTAGTAATTAGCTTTTGCCATTTTCATACTGGCTTCGTGCGCTAATTCGTCGTTTTTCAAATTATCTTCCACTTGCGCGTAATACAAAATGGCTTGGTTGAATTTTTCATCAAAAACCATAATGTCGGCCAATTGCATTTTAACCGTAGCTGCTTCGCGAAGATTTAAAGGCAATTCCAATGTTTTTTGCAATTGCTCAATCGCATTTTTTGGTTGGTTTTGATAAAACGCTTCAAAATTTGCCAACAACAATTGCAATTTCAACGAATACGGACTCACGCCAAACTTTTTTACCAATTCTTGTAATTCCAATTGAATTTGCGGATAGTCTTTTGCTATTGCATTTTCAATTTTCATTTTCATTAAAAAATGATGTGCTTGCATTTGAAGTCCAACATCGCTAGTATTTTCTAATACAAAAGATAAAATCGATTTTGCCGTTTCGTCTTGGTGATCTTCAATAGCTAATTGTGCCAAAGTTACAATTTCATAGAAACTTTCTGGATTTCTTTTGTAAATGGCGCGCTCTTGAATAAAAGCCTTATCGTATTCTTTTTGTTGTACATAAAACCAACTCAAAAATTGGTTCCAAAAAATATCTGGAGTTTTTTGCGTTCGGATTAACAAGGTTTTTTTAACGTAAGCTGGAAAACTTTCATTGGCATTTTCCATTAAAAATCGGGATAAGAAACTTTGAACTGTTGGAGCAAATTCGGGTTTGGCGTAAGCGTAATCGAATAATTTATCAATCATTAATTCCACGTTGCCCATTTGCCCTTGTAACAACGCCATTTGGTAATCAAAATTAAGATTAGGATTCAATTTTTGTCCTAATTCATAAGCTTTTAACGCCCAATCTAACAAGGTTTTCTTTTCGAAATTACTCCCCAATTGATACGCATAATTCGGTTCTTTTTGAATTTCGTCAATGGCTAATTGGTAAAATTTATTGGCTTTTTCTTGTTGTTTTTGCAATTGGAAATTGTATCCCAATTCAATTTGCATGGTAGGTTGGTTGTATTTTTGTTTGCGCTTTTCAATAAGATTTTCTGCTTTATCAAACTGTTGCAATTGACGGTAACACTGCAATAGTTTTTCGAAGAAAAAAAGATTATTCGGTTGTTTTGTGTGGATTTCTTCATACAAAGTTACTGCTTTCTCGAATTCGCCTTTTTCGAAATAATCCAA